>JAITWN010000212.1 GCA_031285245.1 Chromatiales bacterium
TGATTGGCCGGTTCGACGCCCAGCGACAGCCGCGAACTCGCCCTCTCCCGGGCCGCTCTCCCACCCGTGGGAGAGCGGCCCGGGAGAGGGCGAGAGGAGGAAGTGGTACCAGACACAGATTCCAGAAGAGTCAGAGCCCCGCGCACGAATCAGACACTCCCCGATATCTACCCGCCGCGCGGCGTGTTGCAATGCGCCTCTGCATTGAAGGAGAGCGCATCATGAATAATGTTGACATACTAGTTTTGATCGATAATATAATCGTATTACCAATAAGCGATCGATCGACACCATGGAAACCGTCACCCTGTCTCCGAAATTTCAGGTCGTCGTCCCCCGCGACATTCGCGAGCGCTTGGGGCTCGTGCCGGGGCAGAAGCTGCAAGTGCTGATCTACGACAACCGCGTCGAGCTGATCCCGCTGCGCCCGGTGGTGCAGATGCGTGGATTCCTCGCTGGCATCGATACCGACGTCGAACGCGAAGACGATCGTCAGTGAGCACGCGCCCGATGAAGAATCCAGCGAAGAACGCAGCGAAGAAGCCCGTAATGAATGTGGTCGATTCGAGCGCTTGGCTGGAATATTTCGCCGACGGCGCCAACGCCGGCTATTTCGCTGCGCCGATTGAAGACACCGAGCACCTGCTCGTGCCCTGCTTGTGCATCTATGAAGTCTTCAAACGCGTGCGCCAACAGCGCGACGAAAGCGACGCCCTGCAAGCCGTCGCGTTGATGCAGCAAGGCACACTGATCGAGCTCGACGCCACCCTAGCCCTAGAAGCCGCCCGCCTCAGCACCACGCGCCGCCTCCCCATGGCCGACAGCATCATCCTCGCCACCGCGAAATCCCACCAAGCCATCCTATGGACGCAAGACGCTGACTTCCAAGACATGCCCGGTGTGAATTACCGCGCCAAGCGGTGAAGGCGGCTGAGAGTCCGTCATAGGTTGGCACTGCGCTGCGCTACGTATTTACCGACTTGCCGCGGCGGCTGCGCGATTTTCGATCCGACATTGCGAGGTGGAATGATGAAAACCGTGGTGATTGAGGTCAAATCGGCGGACGAATCATTTGCCGATATGCAGCAAGCGCTGAAGTCTGACAAGCCGGACGGTTGTGCGCATATCAGCTTTGTTTCGTTTGAGCTGCTGTGGAGGGTGTTGACGCCGAATCGCTGGCAGTTGCTCCAGGCATTGACGGGGGCCGGGCCAATTGGAGTGCGTGAACTGGCGTGGCGTGTTGGTCGCGACGTACGCGCCGTCCACGCGGATGCACAAGCGCTGGCATCGTGCGGCCTGGTCGACAAGTTCGCCGACGGAAAACTGCACTTTCCCTACGATGCGGTGCATGTGGATTTCATGCTGACAGCCGCGTATGCACCTTTGTGCCCGAGTGTGCGATTGATGATCACGCGCTGCCCCCAGGCATTTGGCGCGCCATCGCGGATGCATCCTGGCATGGTGAGGCCAGGCAGGAGAGGCAGTGCGCCAGCTTTCAGCGGCAGTTCCGGTTCGTAGATCGGAATCGCCGGCAGGGTGTCATCGTTGCGCTCCAGATAGCTGCGGCCGTAGTTGAACTACATATGGCCGCCGCTCACTTCGAGCCGCCCGGCCACGATGGGCCGAGCTGCATCCGGCAGCCATATCCAGACGAAGGCTTCGCTTGCTGCGCTAGAAGTCATCGCGTACCACTCTCACTTTTTTTGCGTACGGATTTGGGCAGAAGTGCCAGCTTGTCTTCGGTTTCGCGGATCTGCTGTGCCAGCGTGCCTTCATGGGGATTGCCATAGCCTGTGGCCGCGGCGCCCACATCGAACAGCCGAACGCCGACGATGGTGGCTGCCTCGAAGGCAGCGCCGATCTCGCATTTGAGATCGCCTTTTTCGATGCGCTGCAGCAGCCCCCGGGAAATCCCTGCGCGCTCGGCGAGCTCCTGGGCGCTGAGCCCACGCTCCTTGCTCGCCGCACGGATCAGCGCGCCAAGCAGAGCGGCTGCTTCGCGACTGTAACGGGAGTGACTGCGAGTGATGGATTTTGGCATGGCGGCGGATTAATGATCTATATAAGACTCGTATTTAGACAAAGTGATCTTTTTATGGATCAAAAACGTCAATAACTTTGTGCGGCGAATTGAGGTTTTCAGTCGTTTTGGCTAGGACTGATTGGATTTCTTCATCCTCTGCTAATTAGTATTGTCTAATAACTCAGTGAGTTGACGTGTTTCAGGCGCGCTCACTCCATGCCCAGCTTCTTCAGCCGGTAGCGCAGGGCGCCGAAGGATAGCCCGAGCAAACGGGCGGCGGCAGTTTTGTTGTGTCCGACTTGGTCGAGGGCGCGCAGGATGGTTTCGCGTTCGATGTCGCCGAGATAGGGATCAAGGCGCACGGATCCAGTGTCGCGGGCGGGTGGGGTGGGGTCTATAGCATCCTCGGGTTCGGTGCGATGTGCGCCAGTGAGGCGCAGATCTTCCGGGCGGATCTGCCCGTTTTCACACAGCGTGACGGCTCGCTCCAGAATGTTTTCCAGCTCGCGTACGTTGCCGGGGAAGGCGTAATCGCACAGTGTTTGTAGCGCTTCGGGCGTGAGCCCGGCATGTTCGCTGTTTTTCTCAGCGAGTCCTGCTAATAGATGTTCTGCGAGCGCGGGGATGTCGGCGCGGCGCTCGCGTAGCGCCGGCATGCGCAGTTCGATGACGTTGATGCGATAGAAAAGATCTTGGCGAAAGATGCCGCTTTGCACCAGTGCCTGAAGGTTTTTGTGTGTCGCGCTGAGTATGCGCACGTCGGTAGCGATTTCTTTTGGTTCGCCGATGGGGCGAATCGCTTTTTCCTGGAGCGCGCGCAGCAGTTTCACCTGCATGTGCAGCGGCAAGTCAGCGACTTCATCGAGAAACAATGTGCCGCCCGCGGCTGCTTGAAAGAGGCCCTCTTTGTTGCCAGTGGCGCCGGTGAAGCTGCCTTTGCGATGACCGAAGAATTCGCTTTCCATCAACGCCTCGGGGATGGCGCCGCAGTTCACTGGCACGAAGGGGCTATCAGCGCGCGGTCCTTGGGCGTGGATCAAACGCGCCGCTAGTTCTTTGCCGGTGCCGGATTCGCCGCTGATGTGCACCGGCGCCTGACTGCGTGCCAGTTTGGCGATGGTGGCGCGCGTTGATTGCATCACTGGCGATTCGCCGCGTAACTGCGATGAGGGCGCATGCTCGGCGGTTTCCTCAACCTGCACATCTTTCAATCGCAGCGCCGCTGACACCAATTTGCGCAGCAGATGCAGATCGACAGGTTTGGAAACGAAATCGAAGGCGCCGGATTTGAGCGCCTGCACAGCAGACTCCATATTGCCGTGCGCGGTGATGACGGCGACCGGTGTCTGCGCGTAATGCGCTTGAATGTGATCGACGAGTTCGAGGCCATTACCATCGGGTAGACGCATGTCGGTCAGACAGAGATTAAACCTCTGTTTGGCGAGTAGCGCGCGCGCGCTGGCGAGATCGGGCGCGGCGCGGCTGTCGATCGACATACGCGCGAGCGTGAGCGCCATGAGCTCAAGAATGTCGGGTTCGTCGTCGACCAGCAGGGCGATGGGTTTGCTCATGATCAGGCTACCTGGCGCCGGCGGATATCGGCGAACACGATGCGAAAACAGCCGCCAGCGCTACCTGCAATATAGTGCAGACGCGCTTGATTGCTCGCGCACAGCTCGCGCGCGATGTATAAACCCATGCCGGTGCCTTGCGCTGAACTGGTGAAGAAAGGTTCGAAGATCTGCGTCAGCAGTTCAGGTGCGACGCCGGGGCCGTCATCGATGACATCGAGCCAGGGCTGCTCGGCGTTGATGCCGGCGCGTAGCTGCAGTGTGCTGCCACCATGACGCAAACCGTTATGGCATAGATTCCACACGATCTGCCGCAGCTGACTCGGGTCGGCGTGCACGCTGAGCTCGGGCGGTTCGACTTCGAAGCCGATACGCGGAGGCGGCAGGCGCTCGCTGGAGGCGAATTCGGTGATGAATTTTTCCAGCCATGGGCGCAGCGCCATTTCTTCAGGTTGCGCACGGCTGCCACGCCCGAGTTGCAGGATGTTTTCGATAATGTCGTTCACGCGTGCGCAGTGCTCCTGAATGATTTCGACCAGGCGGTAATCACCACGATTGGTGGCGGGGTCGAGCGCCGGTGATTCAGCGAGAAGTTGGCTCGCGTGGCTGATCGCGCCGAGGGGATTGCGCACTTCATGTGCGATGCCGGCGGCGAGACGTCCAAGTGAGGCGAGCTTGAGCTGCTGAGCTTGCTGCGCCATCGCTGTCATGTCTTCGAGAAAAACCAGCGTGCCAGCGCGGTGATCGCTACCGAGACGTGCGAAGCGCGGCATCACTTCCGCGCCGGTATCGGAAACACGCAGCGCACTCGGTTCCTGCGCGGCGTTGTCCCACCAGTCGCGCAAGCGCGCCCCGAGCGCCGGGCAGAGCTCGTCGAGCAACCGCTGTTCGCTCGCTGCGGGGAGATTGAGCAAACGGCGCGCGGATTCATTGACCAGTCGCACAGCAGGGCGGTCGTCGAGCATGAGGATGCCGGTCTGCATGCGCTGGATGATGTATTCAGTGAGCTGCGCCATATCGGCGAGATCAAGGCCGCGACGTTCAGCGAGCGCGCGACTATCGCGCAGACGCTGGGCGAGGGTGTGGGCGAGGATGGCGGTGGCGAAGAAACTTGCGCCGAGTAGTCCGGCTTGGCCGTAATCGGTGGCGGGTCCGCCTTGCAGTTCGGCGTAAACTTGCTCGGTCAATATCGCCATGGTGGCGAGCGCGGCGAAGAGGCGTGCCGTGCGTCCTTCCATCAACAGGCTGCCGCCAGCGATGCTGGTGATGAGCAGCATGCCAAGACCGCTACGAATGCCGCCGCTTGCGTGCATCAGCAAGGTGATGGCAAGGATGTCGACCATGACATGGATCGGTACCTGATGCGCAATCGCAGGGCGTCGCCAATGCAGCGCGAGCGCCGCCAATATGCACGCCATGAGGTAAAAACCGCTCACGTGCTCGAAGAGCGCAAGATCAAACGAACCAAGTGGCGTAGGCAAGCGTCCGCCGAGGCAAAGTCCCACCAGCAGGCACGCGAGCGCTAGGCGGTAGTAGTTGAGGACGCTGAGCTGTTTCACGAAGGCTTGTTTGCTGTGGTGTTGGTTGGGTTGGTGATGGTTTGGTTTTTTCTGCTGCCCTTTCCCACTTGTGAGGCCCTTGCGATACCGAGTCATAGGTTGGGATTGACTGCGTTCAGCCCAACCTATGATCTGGGTTCGAGCGCGCCCGAGCGCCATTTCCGGCTATAGCCCAAGTAGTCGGTCGCAATGCGTGATTTGTTTAGGGAGCTGCTGAAAAACCTCGGTCATTGTGAGGCGCGAAGCGCCGTGGCAATCCACGGCCGTCGTCTGGATTTCTGCGGGGCTAACGCCCCTCGCAATGACGAAATTTCAGTGGAGCATTGATACGCGCGCAGTTGCGCGGTGACAGCTTGGTTTTGACGAAGGACGCTTAACCGAAGCGCCACTCCACCCGTGTGCTTTCGTCGCTATCGACGTGGAGTGACCAGCCGAAGCGTTCGCACAGGCGTTGCACCAGTGAGAGGCCGAGGCCGTAGCCGACGCCACCGGCGGTGGCGCCGCGCGCGCCGCGTTCCAGCAATTGCGGGATTTGTTCAGCGGGGACGCCGATGCCGTCATCAGTGACCAGCAGTCGGTCCGCGGTGAGCAGGACATCGATCACGTTCGCGCGTGAATGTTGGCGGGCATTGCGGATCAGGTTTGATGCGATCACTTCGATGATTGCGTTCGGCGCGGCGAGGAGAGGGCGGGCTTCGTAGCGCCACTCAATGCGCGGATCGTCTGCGCCGTCCTGTAGCAGCAGTTCGTCTTGCAGCAGGGTTTCCACGCAGTCAGCCACTGATACCTCAGCGCCATCGGATGGCTGCGCCAGATCTTCGCGCGCCAGCATCAGTAGCACCATCACGGTTTCGTTCATGCGTAGCGCTGCCGCGTGCATGCGGCGTGCGGCGCGGCGCGAGCGCTCCGAGGTGCTGGCATCGTCTTCGATCAATTCAGCCGCGCTCTGGATCACGGCGAGCGGATTGCGTAGTTCGTGGCTCGCATCGGCAGAAAATTCCTGCTCACGGCGCAGCGCCTCACGCATGCGCAGCGCGTAGCTGTCGAGCGCGGCGGCGAGCCGGCCGATTTCATCGTTGGCCATGTACGAGGCGAGCGCGGTTTCGCTGCCGGCGGGCCCGGCGGCATCTACGCGCTCGGAAAGCTGAGTCAGCGGCGCTACCAAGTGGCGCGACAGATAAAAACCCAACCAGAGCGCAATGTAGATCGCAAGCAGAGTGCCTGCTGCGATCACTACGGCGCCGACGCGTTCGCGCTGCTCAAGCGCGGTGATGTCTTCGACGACGGCGTAGCGCTGCGCTTGCGGCAAGGTAGCCATCGCTACGATCCAGGTATCGCCGTCGCTTTCGTACTCTTGCAGACCATCGGGAAGATCAGCGATTTCCCGCGGCAGATCGCTTGCGTTGAGATTGGTCAGCACCTGGATGTCGTAGAGGTCATGCAGCGGACGCAGTGCGAACTGGTGCGGTGTGGCGATGACTTCCTTCAGTCTGGCAATAGCAGCTTCGGTGACGGCGCGTTCTTCCAGCGTGTACGTCGTCCACAGCAGCAGCATGGTCAGCAGAGGACCGAGGATCGCACCGGCAATGACGAAGGAAAAAACGATGCGAAGACGCAGACTATCCCGATAGTGCATCGTCGCTGGAGAGTCGGTAGCCGACGCCGTGTATGGTGTGAATGAGAGGTTTGAGGTCGGGCGGATCGACAGCGCGGCGCAGCGTGTGGATGTGCGTGCGCAATGCATCGGTCTCGGGCGGTTCTTCGCCCCAGGCTTCGCGTTCGAGCCGCGCACGCGGCACTACTGCGGGAGATTCGCGCATGAGTAGCCGTAACAACTGGAAATCAAGTTTCGGCAGCGAGATTGGCTTGCCGGCGCGATTCACCTGCATGGTGCGTTCATCGAGCGAGAGATCGCCGATCTGTAAGCGACTGTGTTCGAGTCCGCCGCGTGCGCGCCGTACCTGAGCGCGGATTCTCGCTTCGAGCTCTTTCAGCGCCACCGGTTTGACCAGATAATCATCTGCACCGAGATCGAGGCCCGTGACGCGCTGTTCCAATTCGCCGCGCGCGGTCAGCATTAGCACGGGGGTGTTGCGTCCTTCAGCGCGCAGACGGCGACAGACCTGCGTGCCATCAAGGCCAGGCAGGCCGAGATCGAGCACGATGGCGTCAAAGTCGCTGGTGACCGCGAGGTGCAGTCCGGTGATGCCATCGAGCGCGGTGTCGACGGCGTGGCCGTGGGACTCCAGATAGTCCGCCAAGTTACCGGCGAGCTGCCGGTTATCCTCGATGATGAGTAGATGCATGCGGGCAGTATACGATCGTTCCTTTACTAATTCTTCACATTTCCATGACGCTGCTATGACAGACTCGCGTCTATTTTGTCGCCCATGAAATCAGAAGGTGGATATATGGAAGCTGCGCCGTCACCCGCCGGGGCGGTGTCATTGACGACTGCGCCGTCGCTGTCAGTGGTAATCCCAGTTCATAACGAAGTTGCCAACGTCGGTCCGCTGCTCGCGCAAGCGAGTGCCAGCCTCAAAGACGTTCCTCACGAAATCATTTTTGTCGACGATGCCAGCACCGATGGAACCGTCGCTGAGCTCAATAAATTACGTACGCAAACGCCCTTCTTGCGCATACTGCGTCACGCCAGTCAGGCCGGTCAGAGCGCGGCGATGCATACTGGCGCGCGCGCGGCGCGTGGCGCTTGGGTCGGTACGCTCGATGGCGATGGACAGAATGATCCCGCTGATTTGGTGAAGCTGTGGCGCACGGCAGAGAGCGAATCAGATCAAGCCGCGGGTTTGTATATTGGTCATCGTGTTTCGCGTCATGACAACGGCGTGCGCATCATTTCCTCGCGCGTCGCCAATGGTGTGCGCAAGCGGCTGCTGCGCGACAGTGTTCCGGATTCAGGTTGTGGCGTGAAGCTTTTTCGCCGGGATGTGTTTCTGTCGATGCCGTACTTCGATCATATGCATCGCTTCTTGCCCGCGCTGATCCAGCGCGAGAATCTTGCAGTGCGTTCAGTGCCGGTCGGGCATCGGCCGCGTCAGGCGGGTCGCTCCAAATATGGCGTGATGAATCGGCTCTGGGTTGGCATTGTCGATCTCTGCGGTGTGATGTGGCTGCTCCGGCGTCGTCGCAATGCGGGCAAAGTCACCGAGGTTGGTCTCGATGGAGGCGATAGTGACTGAACCGCAGTCGATGGGAGAATGGATCTGGCTCGGCGTTGGCTTCATCGGGCAGGCGCTGTTTTCGATGCGCTTCCTGGTGCAATGGCTGTCGAGTGAACGCGAGAAGCGCAGCGTGATCCCGCTGTCATTCTGGTATTTCAGCGTCGCTGGTGGCGCAGTACTGCTGGCTTATGCCATTTATCGCACTGATCCAGTGTTCATCGTTGGTCAGCTCACCGGGCTTTTCATCTATGCCCGCAATCTGCAATTGCTCATGGCGGAACGTCGCCGTGGCGATAGCCGCCCGTCCGCATTTTCCTGAACGTGACAACATCTCGCTGGCAGCAATGGCTGGCGCGCACCTCGCCAGCATACGACTTCGCTGCGTTGTTCATACTGGGGCTGGTGCTGATGGCGGCTGGTCTTGGACTGCGCGATCCATGGCCGGCAGACGAGCCGAGATTCGCGTTGATTGCGCGCGACATGGCGCATGGTTCCGGTTGGCTGATTCCCACCGTCGCGGGTGAATGGTATGCCGATAAGCCGCCGCTCTTCATGTGGGCGATCGCGGCGTTTTATCGTCTTACCGACAATCTGCGCATCGCTTTTCTGCTGCCTTCGCTGATTGCAGGCTTCGGCACGGTTTTTCTCACTTATGATCTCGCGCGGCGTTTGTGGAATCGGGAAATCGCACTCACTGCGGGCGTGCTGCTGCTGCTATGCGTGCAGCTCACACTACAGGCGCGCACGGCGCAGATCGATGCGCTGCTGACATTCTGGACCACGCTTGGCATGTATGGCCTCGCGCGTCATTTGTTGCTGGGGCCGCAGTGGCGCTGGTACGCTTCGGGCGCTTTCGCTGCCGGCCTTGGCATCATCACTAAAGGGGTTGGTTTTCTGCCCGCGTTGATGTTCTTGCCTTGGGGCGTGGTGCGCTGGCGCTGGCCTTCCTCTCTGCCGCGCTTGCACGGTTCGCTCGCGCGCTGGATGAGTGGGCCCGCAATGCTGGTGCTTGCGGTGGCGCTGTGGGGGCTGCCGATGCTGTGGTGGGTGGCGACGAGTGCAGCCGAAGGGCTCGATGCCTACCGTCACAATATCCTGCTGCACCAGACGGCGGATCGTTATTTCGATGCTTGGCATCATCACAATCCATTTTGGTATTACATCGTCGAAGTCATACCTTGGGCGTGGATGCCGCTGTCGCTCATGTTGCCCTGGTTGGTTCCAGCGTGGTGGCGCAAGATGCGCGCGGGTGATTGCGCAACCTGGCTACTGCTTGGCTGGGTCGTGTGCGTGCTGATTTTCTTTTCTCTGAGCCCGGGCAAACGCGGCGTTTACATCCTGCCGGCGTTGCCCGCCGCTGTGCTTGCCGCTGCGCCATTCGTGCCTGAGCTGCTGCGCCGTCGTGGTGTGCAGCGCGTTTTTCTGCTGACGGTTGCAGCTATTGCTGGCGCGATTTTGCTGCTACTGGTGTGGCTGCTGTTGATGAAGCCTGAACGTATGGCGGCATTTGCCGAGGCTAACGATCTTTCAGCGGGAACTTTGTACGCAGTGATCGCGGTGCTGGGTGGCGCCGCGTTCATCTTCGCGGCCGCTGCGCGCAGGATCAGCGGCGCAGCTGCCCTCGCGCTCTTCTTGGTGACGTTTTGGCAGATCTACGGTTGGTGGGTTGCGCCGGTGCTGAATCCGTCGCGTTCTGGTGCTGAGCTGATGGCGCGTGTCGAAGCTGCGCTTGCGCCGTCGACAGAGCTTGGCATGGTGGGCTGGAAAGAACAGCTGATGTTGCATGTGCAGCGGCCGCTGGTACATTTCGGTTTCAGGCGTGATCCTGATGAAGAGTTACGCGATGCGACTGCCTGGCTGAGCGCGGCGCCGAATCGCCGTTTGCTGGTCCCGCGGGCGCAGATGAAGCCTTGTCTCAATCCCGATCTGGCTGAACCGATGGCTTTTCGCCACGGCCAGGAATGGTTGCTGCTAGGGCCCGATGCGATAACCGGGCAGTGTGATATAACAGCAAGGCCGCAGCACATCCGTGACTACGATCCTCGCCACATCATGACGGAGCGCAGAGCGCTTGAATAAGCAGAACCTCGCCTTCGATCTTCGTTGGCATCGCACCTTGTGGATAGTGCTGTGGGCGGTCGCGACGGGTACTGCGATGTTGTTCGTGCCGCTGATTCCTATCGATGAAACCCGCTATGCCAGCGTTGCCTGGGAGATGTGGACGCACGGGCAGTTTGTGTTGCCGACGATCAACGGTATGCCCTACCACCATAAGCCGCCGCTACTGTTCTGGATGATTCACCTTGGCTGGGCGCTCTTCGGCGTCAACGAATGGTGGCTGCGTTTCATGCCGTCACTGTTTGCACTCGCTTCACTCTTTCTGACGCATCGACTGGCCGCGCAGCTTTGGCCGCAGCGCCCTGCGATCGCGGCATTCGCGCCAGCACGTCGGCGTGCCAGCGGATGGTGGTTGGTGTTCGCGCCGCTGCTGATGTTCGATGTGGCGCTGACCTGCTGGATGCTGCTCGCTGTTTCAGGATTGTTTGATGCGCATCAGCGCGGCGGTCTGCGCGGATGGGTGATTTTATGCATCGCGACGCTGCTTGGCTTGCTGACGAAGGGGCCGGTAGTGTTGCTGTATATCCTTATCCCTGGCGTGTTGATGCCGTTCTTGATATCTGCACCTGAGCGCGGAATTCATCGCTGGCGCTGGTTTGCTGCGCTCACCGTGAGCGTTGCAATTGCGGTGGCGGGCTCTTTGCTGTGGGCTATTCCTGCTGCAATGCTCGGCGGCCCGCAGTTTGCCAAAGGCTTGTTCTGGGAGCAGACCAAAGGTCGGATCGAAGGCATAGGCTTCGCGCATAGTGCGCCTTGGTGGTGGTATCTCCCGTTTCTGCCGATTGCGCTTTTCCCTTGGGTTTGGTGGCCACCGCTGTGGCGCGCGCTGCGCGCTGGGGTGGGCGGCGGCTCGGCTCCGGATCCGGTGCTGCGGCTGCTGGTGATCTGGGCGGGCGTGGTGTTTGTGGCGTTCTCGGTCATCAGCGGCAAACGCATTCACTATCTGTTGCCGCTGACGCCTGTGCTGGCGCTGCTCGCGGCGCGCATGCTCGATACCGCAGTCGTTCGCGGAGTTTCTGGCCTTCGGCAGTGGCCGCTGGTTATTGTCTTGGTGGCGATGGCGGTCATGTTTGCCATCTTTCCAGGAATGCAGCCGCAGTACCCGGGTTGGCCGGAATGGGTGGCGCATCTTCCGATTTCGATCAGCGTGGTCCTGGTGCTTGGGGCAGTGCTGCTGATGCTGCCTTTGCGGCAACTCGCTATCGAGAAACGCGTGTTGCAGGTCGCGTGTGTCAGCGTGGTCCTTTTCAGTCTGGTAAAGATGCAGGCCTTTGAGCAAGCGCGGCTATCCTATGATTTACATCCGGTCAGTGAATTCCTGGCGCAGAGTGAGCGTCAGCAGATGCCGATCGCGCATATGGATGCTTACCACGGCCAGTATCACTTCATCGGGCGCATGCTTGTGCCGTTTGATGTGATCTCAAGGGTGACAGCCGCGAAATGGGCTGAGCTTCATCCGAACGGCTTGATCATTTCCTATCCGCGCCAAAAGCCAACGCAAGCGCCGTATCCGCGTGTGATTTATCCCTATCGCGGACGATGGGTGGCGGTGTGGGCGGCGAGTGATGTCATCGAGTGCCCGCAGTGCGTGTTATCTGAGATCAGCCATGGTGAGCAACTTCCAAGCGAACCTTGAGATGTAAGCTAAAACCTCCGTCATTGCGAGGCGAAGCCGAAGCAATCCACATAGCTGACTGGATGGCCCCATCTGGATTGGCGCCCCTCGCAATGACGAAGCGGGTTCTCTAGCGCTGCGGGGGCGTGTTAGTTGTGGCCTCGCGCTTCTTGCTCATGGCGTGCTCCAGCGCGAGTTCGTAAACGTCCATCAGTTCTTCTTGGGTGGAGGCGACGATGCCATCCATCTGGCCGAGCGCCCAGGTAATGTCTTCTTCTTCCAGACGCAGTGGACCCTGCGCATGTGCCTGTTGGAACTGCTGATGATGCCGATGGTGGCTGTGTTGCAGCGGATAGCGCCGATGCAGAATCACGCGGTTGATCATGATGGCGATGAAGAACAGCAGCAGAGCGCCGCCGAAAACCGAATACGCCACGCTCATCAGAAGCTGCGGATCGAGTGGCGTATCGATCATAGAAACGGAGAGCGCTGTAGCCGCCGCCGGCGGATGCAAACAGCGCAGCAACTGCATGGCGAGGATGGTGCTGCCAACGCTGGTTGCTATCGCGATGATTGTATTATCGATGGCGTGTCCACAGATGAGCGCAATGGTGCCGGCGATCAGATGCCCTCCAAGCAGCGGCCAGGGCTGCGCCATCGGACTATGCGGCAAGACGAACAGCAGAAAACTGGAAGCTCCCATCGACGCTATCAACGGCAGCGCGATGCCTACATGTGGCAGTGTCTTTAACAGAAAGCCAAGCGCGAACATGGCTCCTGCTGCCGCTAACGCGTTGATCAGCTTATCGCGCAGTGATGATGGATCGACATATTGCTTGAGCCGAGACAACATGAGATCGGTTGAGGCGGTGGTGAGCGCAGCAGCTGAAGAGAGGAAAAAACGAAAGCTACCTCTTTGCCCGCGCGGGTGTCAATTGTCGCGCAGAGCCAGAGTTATAGGTTGGGCTTCACTGCGTTCAGCCCAACCTATAATCTATTCCGCTAATCTATTGCGAGCGCCATCATCCACTGCGTGGCAGAGCACATAAACAAAGGAACTGAGTAATGACTATTGATCGCGTCGTACTTGCCTTCGCCGGCTTCATGGTTGTCGCGAGTGTTGCACTGACTTATTTCGTTAGCCCGTGGTGGGTGCTGCTAACGCTTTTCGTCGGCCTTAATTTGTTTCAATCCGCGTTCACCGGCATCTGCCCATTGGCAACGGTCCTGCGGATCTGTGGCGTTGCGCCGGGTGCAGCGTTTTGCGCAGTGGGCGGCAAAGCGGATTGTTGTAACGACGGCAGCAATAAAAAAGCGTTGTGATGGCGCGTGCCGCGGTTTTCAGAAAGCGAGGTTTACATCGCGAGCTGAAGGTTTTTGAGGAAGCGCTACTTGAGCAAAAAGGGCTGCGTGGAGCGAATGGCTGGGTGTTTGGTCGGGGTGACACGATTTGAACGTGCGACTCCTGCCTCCCGAAGGCAGTGCTCTACCAGGCTGAGCTACACCCCGATGCTGAACTTTAGTGGCTGCGGTTGACCGAGAACTCCGCCAGGGCGTACAGAGCATCTTTGTACGGTGAAGCGGGGACGGGGGCCAGGGACTCGGCTGCTTTCCTGGCTTCGGTTTGCGCCGAGCGCGCAGTGTAAGCCAAGGCGTTCGTCGATTCAATGGCTGCAAGTACCCGGCTGATTTCGTCGCGGCCGCCGTTTTCTATGCAGTGGCGGATGAGTGCGACCTCTTCCGGTGAGCCGTGGCGCATGGCGTGGATCAGGGGCAGGGTAGGCTTGCCGGCGGCGAGATCATCGCCGATGTTCTTGCCGATGAGCTCAGTGGAAGCCGAATAATCCAGCACATCATCGATGAGCTGGAAGGCGGCGCCGAGGTGCATGCCGTAGGCCGCCATCGCTTGCTCTGCCTTTGCATCGCTTGCGCTGAGCACGGCGCCGACTTGCGCGGCCGCTTCGAACAGCTTAGCGGTTTTGGCGTGGATGACGTCGAGGTAGCGTTCTTCGCTGGTGTCAGCATCGTTGCTGTTCAGAAGCTGCATCACTTCGCCTTCGGCAATGACGTTGGTCGTGCGCGCCATGATTTCCATGATGCGCATGTTGCGGATCTCAACCATCATTTCGAACGCGCGCGAGTAAAGAAAATCACCGACCAGCACGCTCGCTTCGTTGCCCCACACGGTGTTAGCGGTTTCGCGGCCGCGGCGCAGTTCGGAGGCGTCGACGACGTCATCGTGCAGCAAGGTGGCGGTGTGAATGAATTCGATGATTGCCGAGGCGTTGATGTGTTGCTTGCCGCTATAGCCAAGCGCGCGGGCGCTGAGCAGAACCAGCAGTGGGCGCAGACGCTTGCCGCCACTGTTGATGATGTAATAACTCAACTGATCGATGAGTGTGACGTCAGAATGCAGACGCTGCTGGATCAGCGTGTCGACGGCCCGCATGTCGCTGGCCACCAGAGACTGGATTTCGGCCAGTTCCATGGTTCGGGAGGCCAGACGGAGGGGAACGCTCACTCGTGACGACTCCGTTGGGAGTTGCGGAAACGGGTGAGTTTAGTGGGCCTTATCCTCGATGACAAGGGCTCGGGTAATTGACCTCGGTGCGGCGCGTCGCTAGAATGACGCGTTTTCGCTTGCCTCCTCAGATCCGGCTGATGGCGGCAGCATTCAGACATTCAGATGGGAGCAGGTTTCATGTACGCCGTATTCCAGACGGGCGGTAAGCAATACCGCGCCAGCAAGGGCGACGTCATCCGCGTCGAGAAGATCGACGCCGAAGAGGGCGCCAGCGTGGGTATCGACCACGTTCTGATGGTTGCCGATGGTGATAATGTCAAGGTCGGTGCGCCCTTCATCACCGGTGGTCTGGTGAGCGCCAAGGTGCGTTCGCAGGGCCGTGGCGTGAAGATCCGCATCATCAAG
>JAITWN010000072.1 GCA_031285245.1 Chromatiales bacterium
AGCGCTAACGCCAGCAGCGCAAGCGCCGAACCGACCGCGACCAGCGCACCTTCCCGCCATCCCTTGCGCAAACCCACCAAGGCGAGCGCACCACCCGCCACATGGCTAAGCGGAGGCACCAGCGCGGTGAACGCCGTCGCAAGGACAGTAACCAGCAAGGCGTTCAGACGTCCACGGAGGATAAAATTGGCAAGTGCCCGCATGAGCGTACCAGTTACTTATCCTGATTCGCCGCTCGGGCACCGGCAAACCAGTGCCCGAACAGCCGCGGTACCAAGACTAGTAGTAGCAGGTCAGATCTAATGCGAATCGCTATAAGGCAGCAGCGCGAGATGACGCGCACGTTTGATCGCGGTGGCGAGCTGACGCTGATACTTGGCACTCGTGCCGGTGATGCGGCTTGGCACGATCTTACCGGTATCAAGGATATAGCCCTTCAGGGTCTGGATATCTTTGTAGTCGATTTCCTTGATCCCTTCCACCGTGAAACGGCAGAACTTCTTGCGGCGGAAATTACCGCGCGGATTGCTATTGTTCATCGCTCGCTCCTGCCCCGATCCCGATCTCGATATTGTCCTTCACCGTCTTCCTTGCCCGTCTTGGCAAATGGCGAAGCTTCGGTCACCGCTTCGTCACGACTGATGACCAGATTACGAATCACCGCGTCGTTGAAACGGAATGCGCTGCCTAGTTCGTCAAGCGTCTTGGCATCGACCTCGATATTCATGAGGACATAGTGGGCTTTGTGCACTTTATTGATGGGGTAAGCAAGCTGACGGCGGCCCCAGTCTTCCAAGCGGTGGATAGCGCCACCGGCGGATTCGATCGTCGAGCGATAACGCTCGATCATGGCGGGAACCTGCTCGCTCTGGTCTGGATGAACCAGAAACACGACTTCGTAGTGTCTCATTGCGCTCCTTTCGGATTTGGCAGCCTTCTACGATATGCAGTAAGGCAAGGAGTTAACTGTTTGTTTTTTCTCTCAACCCCCATGGGGCGAGCGAAGGCGGATTCTATAGGAATTCCCAGGCAGGAGCAATGCCAGGCAGCAGGCACCGCGCGCGACCAACCGCTTCGAGATTAGTGATTGTGCGATGCTGGGACATTTTTTTAAAACGCGGAGCCGCTGCGCGCCAACGGTTTTAAAAAAGTGTCCCAGCATCGCCCTCGCAAGGTCTACGCGTAATTCAGAAAACCGCGGTCTTTTTCTCGATGTATCGCAAAATCCTGAAGCGGCGCCTGGTGATGTTTTTCAGGACCGTTGGCGCGTAGCGGCTCCGTGTCCTGAAAAACATCACCGGGCACCGCTGACCACCAACTTTGAGCCAGTGAATCCAACCGCGACAAACTCAGGGCACTTTCACCAAGCGCTGCCGCCTACTCTCAAACAAACAAATCCCCGAAGCGACGGAAACATTGAGACTCTCCACCGCGCCGGCCATCGGAATGGAGACCAACCAGTCGCAGTGCTCGCGCGTCAGGCGACGCAGCCCCGTGCCCTCGGCGCCGAGTACGAGCGCGATTGGTAGCGTCAGATCTGTTTCATAGAGCGATTGCGCGCCTTCGGCGGCGGCGCCAGCGATCCAGATGTCGGCGTCGCGCAACTGGCGCAGCGTGCGCGCGAGGTTGGTCACGCGCAGGAAAGGAATATGGCCGACTGCTCCGCTCGCTACTTTGCATACCACTGGAGTCAGTCCGGTGGCGCGATCTTTCGGCGCGATAACGGCATGGACGCCAGCGGCATCGGCTGTGCGCAGGCAAGCGCCGAGATTGTGCGGATCCTGCACGCCATCGAGCACCAGCAACAACGGCGGGCCTTCGATCGCCGCCAGCACATCATCGATATCGCCCTCATCGAGCGTCACCGCTTCGAGATCGAACTGCGCGATCACGCCCTGATGACGGGCACCACCGGCGCGACGCTCGAGCTCATCGAGCGGGAGGCGACTGAGCCTGATGCCCTGCTCCGCTGCCAGCGTCTCGATGTCGGTATGACGCGGGTTGTGCGCACCATCTTGCAACCACACCGCGCGCACTGCACCGGGTTGGCGCCGGAGCAGCCCTGATACGGTGTGGATGCCACACAGCAATCCATCATTGCCCTTGCTGTCTTTCATACGCTGCCCACCACCGCCATCATCCTGCGCTCTTTTCCTTTTTTCTGCGCTTGCCGCGGCTGCGTTTCTTCTTGCCGGCGCGCGGTGCTGGCTTTTCCGCTTCTTCTTGCTTGCGCGCGCGGCGCGCTGACTGTACTGGCATGAAGTCTATAGTGCGTTCGTCGAGATCGACACGCGCCACTTTCACGCGCATGCGATCAGACAGACGATACTGTGCGCCCGTGCGTTCGCCATAGAGCAACTGACGAATCGGATCGTAGTGATAATAATCGTCGCCAAGATTGGTGATGTGCACCAAACCCTGCACATAGATGTCATCAAGTTCGACGAAGAGACCAAAGCTAGTCACGCCGGTGATGATGCCATCAAACTCACCGCCGACCTCATGCATCATGTATTCGCACTTGAGCCAATCGGTGGCATCGCGCGTTGCTTCATCGGCGCGGCGTTCGGTCATCGAGCAGTGATCACCGATGCTTTGCATTTCCGTCGACGTATAGATGAAGTCTTCGGCATTGCCACCACCCAGCGCGTGGCGAATGGCGCGGTGCACGAGCAAATCAGGATAGCGACGGATCGGTGAAGTGAAATGCGTGTAGGCTTCGAGCGCGAGGCCGAAGTGACCGGTGTTTTCGCTGCCGTACATCGCCTGCGCCAAGCTGCGCAGGAGCACGGTTTCAATCAGACGCCGTTCGGGACGCTCTGCCACTTCGCCCAGCAATTGGGCGTAGTCGCGCGGCTCGGGCTGTTCACCGCCACCAAGCACGAGACCAAAACCACCAAGGAAACTGCGCAGATCTTCGAGCTTCTGCGGATTAGGACCAGGATGCGTGCGATAGAGCGCGGGCAATTCGCGTTCGAGCAGAAATTCCGCTGCCGCCACGTTCGCCGCGATCATGCAATGCTCGATCAAACGATGAGCATCATTACGCTGCACTGGCACGATGCGCGCAATCTTGCGCCCTTCCCCGAAGACGATGCGTGTCTCATTGGAGTCGAAATCGATTGCGCCGCGCTTCTCCCGCGCCTTCAGCAGCAATTGATAGAGCTTATGCAGATTGCGCAGATGCGCCGCCAGCGCGCCATGCTTGGCCTGCGTCTCGGCGTCTTCATCCTTGTTTTCAAGGATGCGCGCTACTTCATCGTAAGTGAGACGCGCATGCGAGCGCATCACCGCCGAGAAGAAACGATGGCTTTTGATTAGCCCGGTCGAACCTATGCGCATTTCGCAGACCATGCACAAACGATCGACCTGCGGACGCAATGAACAGAGATGATTCGACAGCGCCTCGGGCAACATTGGAATGACGTGACCGGGAAAATAGACTGAATTTCCGCGCAGCCGCGCTTCTTCGTCGAGCGCCGAACCCGGCCGCACGTACCAGGAGACATCGGCAATCGCGACCAGCAGACGCCAGCCGCGCCCATCACGCTCGCAATAGACAGCGTCGTCAAAATCCTTGGCGTCATCGCCATCGATGGTGACCAGCGGTACATCCCGCAGATCCTCACGCCCAGCGATTCCTTCCGGCGCCACTTCCTGCGCGAACTCCGCCGCCTCGCGTTCGACCTCGGCCGGCCAGCGATCAGGCAGCTCGTGACTGCGGATAGCGATCTCCACTTCCATCCCCGGCGCCATGCGATCACCGAGAATCTCAGTGATATGACCGACCGGCTGGGAATGCGCGCTGGGTTGCTCGGTGATGACAGCAACCACGATCTGACCTTCAAGCGCGCCGCCACTCTGATCCGGCGGAATCACGATTTCCTTGGAGATGCGTTTGTTGCTCGCCACGACGAAACCAAGACCGCCCTCGACGTAATAGCGCCCCACCACTTCATGCGTATTGCGCTCCAGCACTTCGACCAGCGCGCCTTCGCGGCGGCCGCGTCGATCGGCGCCGATCAAGCGCACCAGCACACGGTCACCATGCAGCACCGGACGCATATGGCGAGCGGTAAGAAAGACATCGTCGCTGCCATCATCCGGCACCAGAAAGCCGAAACCATCGGGATGACCGATGACGCGCCCGCGCACCAGATTCATCTTGCTGACAACGCCATAGCGACCACGGCGATTGCGAACCAACTGGCCATCGCGCTCCATGGCATTGAGGCGGCGACGCAGCGCCTCGACATCGACTTCGTCATTCAGTTCGAGCTCGCTCGCAAGCTGCTCCAGACTGAGCGGAGTATTGCGCTCTTCCAGGTAGGCCAGAATAAATTCGCGACTCTTGATCGGCCGTTCGTATTTGCGCGCTTCACGCGCGGCGTGGGGGTCTGTCTTTGGGGGAGGATTCATTGCCTTCGCTTATTGATCCCGACAACCATCGGTCGGGTTTGACATTATGACATCGTCTGGGTAAAGTTGCGCGGTCTTACGGCAGCCGGTTCTCCTCGCCGTATGTTCACCCGCCGAGGTGGTGAAATTGGTAGACACGCTAGCTTCAGGTGCTAGTGGGGGAAACCCCGTGGAGGTTCAAGTCCTCTCCTCGGCACCACGCCTTAAATAAGCTTCAACACCAGTATGTTTTGAAACGCGCCATCACCGCGACGCTTATCGCTCCTGCTCTCTTCCACGCTCAACGCAGCATCCGGATGCTGAGATCCGCGCGCAGATGTTCCCAAGCGCGATCGGCAGTCACCGTCTCAAGGCCACGCTCGATAGCGAGCGCGAGGCAAGCACGATTCGCCAGAGACAATGCGCTGCCATGAGTTTCCTCACCGAGGTGCGCTGCGGTTTCAGCATGCTCGGCGGTGAAAGGCACGATATCAAGCCCGAGCTCAGCAAGCAGTGTGCGAGCGGCGCCCGCATCGAAACCCTGACGAGCCGCGCGCTGCGCGACTTCATTCCAGGCGATGGCGCTGATGCAAGCATCACCAATCATAGTGCGCACTTCTTCCCAACCCGGTTCGCGATGCAGATAAGCGAGCACCGCGGAAGCGTCAAGCACGCGACTCATACGTTTTCCTGACGCTGGTTTTCCTGGCACTGATTTTCTTGACACATGTTTTCTTGACGCTCGCTTTCCTGACGACAGTCTGCTGGCGCGTCAAACATTTCCCACAGCCGCTTTTCGACATGTTCCCGACGCTCAAACAACAAACCGTCATCAGATACGCGCGCGATCAGCCGATCTCCTGGGTTGAGATTCATTGTCTTGCGCAAAAAGGCTGGAATCACGATTCTGCCCTGCGCACCCAACTGGACTTCATTGGCTCTATCTGCCACACCATTCTCCTTCGTGTCACGTCGTTCACGCTGTGGCACATCATCAACGCTGTGCCACAACGATCGAGGTATCACCATGAATGCGAGGAGCATGCCAATTATGTTCATGCATGGCTCGAACTGAACATTGTGGCCAACCATCCTGGCATTGCCAGAATGCTGTATTGAGAGACACGTTCGCTCCTTAAAAAAAAGGCCGGCAAGAGCCGGCTCAGAGGGAGAGTAGCGATACTTCAGAAATCGTACTGAAAGCCCGCCGAGAAACCGCTGGCTGTTTCACCAGCAACGGTGGCAACCGCATCACCGTGACCGCTGTCAGACATGCGGTAAGCAGCGTTATCGTCGTTGCTGGTCATCGCGTAGGCGAACAGCAGACGGAAAGCCTTGCTCATCGCATAGTCAACGCCAAGCGCCAGCATGTTCGCATCGGAATTATTGCGGTCATCGCTCAGCATCAGGTACTGCCCCTTAAGGGTCGTCTTATCGCCAAGCTTGTAGCTGGCTCCCACGCCATAGGTGCTGACGTCGAGATTCGGCAAGGGGTTGTTGCTGGCATCCTTGGCCTTGAGCGTCGCCAGCTGGTAAAGACCAGTCAGCTTCAGATCACCCATGGTGTAACTGGCAGCAAGACGGGTAGCTGCACTGTTAGCAAACGCTTCGTTCTGCTGATAGGCGAGGCCAACATAGAGCTCTTTGGTCTTGTAAGTCGCTCCCACACTATAAGCAGTAGCCTTATCGCTCGGCGGGTTGGTATCGGCATCGGTATTGGTGCTGTAATCGACATCAGCGCTCAGCCCGTTGAAGCTCGGCGAGTAATAGTGGACGCCGTTCTGAAAGCGGGTGTCGAAATCGGCTGTATAGCCACCTCTAACACGATTGAGGCGGGTCAGATTACGCATGTCGCCGATCTGATCACTGAATAGATCCACCGCACCGCGCACCTTCTTGGTCGGGGTATCGAAGAAACCGAGGCGAATACCGCCGAAGCCTCCTTCCAAACCAACAAAGCTGTCACGGGTTGCGAAATTGCCGGCGCCATTGTCGAACCGAACTTCCTGTTCCAGCTGCATCTTGCCTGTCAGGCCTGGCGCGATTTCCGTATTGGCGCGAAAGCCGATGCGGCTGGAATTGCTGGATACGTTGGCACCGCTATCATTGCCATTGTCGAGCATATCCACTGAAACATGCGCACGACCATAAATCTCCGTCGTCACATCGCCGGCAACGGCGCTCGATGCGGCAAGTGCCACGACAACAGCAACCAATAATTTCTTATTTACCGAAACAGCGTCTTTCATTGATCTCTCCGAGTTTTTTTGCTTGTGAACGTTCAACCGTCCGCAGGCGAAAGTGTAGGCACGCCACATGACGCTCCCATGACGGAAATATTGCAGTTTGGTTAAACCTAGCCCGCGCTGCGAAATCGAGTCCCCAACACCAAATCCCGAGGCAAACCCTGAGGGTCGCTGTTGGCGTGTCGCCTGAGGAG
>JAITWN010000090.1 GCA_031285245.1 Chromatiales bacterium
GAACGATGGACCTCATTCATTGAGGTCCGTGGCGGAGCGGGTGTTATTTACCGATGATGCCGAAGATGTAGAGCATGAGCATGACCGTGGCACTGCCGACGATCAGCATGACAGTAATCAGAAAGAGAGCGAAGATTGCGCGCGCCATGCTCCTATCCTTCAGGCACGCGCAGTTGCGTCGCTCCCATCCAGCAACTGGATGGGATCGTCCGACGGCGGGCAATACGTCGACAGCGGCAAAGGATCGTCCGAGTCGAGCGCGAGAGAAAATTCCTTGCCACAGCTCGGGCAAGCACCGGTGGCGCGCTCGTTCTGCGCCGTAATGCGAAAACGCCGGAATGCGACCACGGGGCCAGCGATCAGTAGCGCCGGCACCAGCACGAAATGAAGGCCAGGAATGAGAATGGCGAGCACCGCCAACAACCATACCAGCCCCAGCGCGGCGAGCGCTCTCAGCACGCGATCCCGGGCGCCAAATTGCTTCACGTAGAGGGTGCCAACGCTCGTAGCGCCGGCATTATTGCTGATCACGATAGAGCGCTTCTCTATGGCTGACATTGGATCACTGACAATCTGCCTCATTCGCCGCTTGCTGCTCCAGACATTGCGGCGCTCTCGCAAGGAGCATACACAGCTCCCACCGAAGCGGCAAACGCGGGGAGTTTGACAGCGGCTGGCCCGGTGGTAGTCTGCTGTCGTCATTACGCCTGTCACTTGGAAGTCCGCACATGCTCAAACGTTTTCTGCTCATCATCGGCCTGCTGGTGTTACTCCTCGTCGGTGCCTTGATCGCTGCTCTGATGCTTTTCAACCCCAACGATTACAAAGACGAAATCTCAAGCCTCGCGCGCGAACACACCGGCCGCGAACTGCGCATCGTCGATGATCTGCATCTGTCGATATTCCCGTGGCTCGGGCTCAAAACCGGCCGCATCGAATTCGCCAATGCACAGGGTTTTGGCCCCGAGCCCTTCGCGCGCTTCGATGATGCCAGCATCCAGGTGCGGTTGATGCCGCTCTTCAGTCGCCGCTTCGAAATCGACACGGTGACGCTACGCGGTCTAGTGCTGCACTTGGAGCGCGATGCCAATGGCCATAGCAACTGGGATGATCTCGCCGCAGCCGCAAGCGGCGAAGCACCGCAAGATGCACCGCCTGCCGATGCTGGCGATGTCGCCGCAGCGCTGCCCGTTGCGCTCACCATCGGTGGGCTCGAACTGCGCGATGCCGAGCTTTATTGGCGCGATCGCAGCGCAGGCAGCGATATCGAAGTAACGCATATCGATCTCAGCAGCGGCAAAATCGAAGACGGTCACCCGGTCGATTTGAAACTCAGCTTCGATGTGCGCTCAGCGCAGCCCGCGCTCGCCGGCCACATCGATTTCTCTTCCCGCCTCACGGCGCTTCTTGGCGAACAGCGTGTGCACGCCGAGGAACTTCGTCTGCAAGCCCGGCTCCAGAGCGCTGATCTGCCGGGCGGCAAGGCGGATATTTCACTGTCAGCCGATGTGACCGCGGATCTGCCCGCGGAAATAGCCACAGTATCCAATCTCGCCCTGCAGGCTTACGGCATGCAAATAAGCGGAGCAATCGATGCCGCAGCCATCACGAGCGCGCCGAGCGCGAGCGGAAAAATCACCGTCGCTGAATTCAATCCGCGCACGCTGTTCAAAGCGCTTGGCGAAGAAGCCCCGGTTACAACGGATCCAGCAGCGCTTACACGCGCGGCGGCTGCGCTCAGTTTCGAAGCAAGCACCGATTATGCGCGCGTCAGCGATATCGATGTGCGCCTCGATGACACGCACCTGCGCGGCAAAGTCGGTGTGCGTTCTTTTGAGCAACCGGCCATCGATTTCAGCCTCGCTGTCGATGGCATCGATCTCGACCGCTATCTCCCGCCCGGCGAAGAAGCGCCTACAGGCGCCGTCGCCGCAGCGCCCGTAGCAACGGCATTGCTGCCCGTCGATACGCTGCGCGCGCTAAATTTACAAGGTGATCTGTCCATTGGCCACTTGCGCACCACTGGGCTCGCGCTCAGCGATCTACAAGTCTTCGCACAGGCGCGCAGCGGACTGCTGCGTTTCTCGCCCATGCGTGCAGCGCTGTACGAAGGCAAATATGAAGGCGAGATCACGATCGATGCGCGCGACAATACACCGAAGGTGGAATTGGCTGCGGCGCTTTCATCCGTGCAGGCAAAACCCCTGCTCTCTGATCTGCTCGATCTCAAAATGATCAGCGGTAATGCGGATTTCACGCTGTCAGTGCGTACGCAAGGCAACACCGAGCCAGAGTTTCGCCGCGCGCTCGATGGCAAAGGTCGCTTCGTGTTTCACGACGGCGCCATCGAAGGCTTCAACGCCGCGCAGCTCATCCGCGATGCCAAAGCTCGATTGCAAGGCGGTAATGTCTCTGCAAACGCAGCGCGCACCACTGACTTCACTGAGACGTCGGGCAGCTTCGTCATCACCAAAGGCGTGCTGCGCAATGAAGATCTGAGTGGCAGCTCGCCTTATTTGCGACTCGCTGGCGCAGGCTCGGCCGATCTCAACGCCGAAACCGTCGATTACCGTCTGCGCGTACGCATCGTCGACACCTCCGCTGGCCAAGGCGGCGCAGGGCTCGATGATGTGAAGGGTCTCGATATTCCGATCCGCATTCAAGGATCGTGGGCACAGCCGAACATCGGTATCGATGGTGATTTCGTAAAGAACGCGCTGCGCCAGGCGATCGAGAAATACACCGGCGCGAAGCAGCAGGAAATCCGCCAGAAAGTGGAAGAAAAAGTGCAAGAGGTACAGCAAAAGGCGCAGGAAAAGGTAGGCGACAAGCTCAAGGGCTTATTCAAATAGCGCTTTTGGAATGAATCATCACGGACCTCTCAAGCCGTCAGCGGGTGCGGTGTTGCGGGACACGCTGAGCTACGAACCCACGATGAATGATGAATAGCGGTAACGACAGCGGCTTCGCGCCGGCATTACTCGCATGGTTCGATGTGCATGGGCGCAAGGATCTGCCCTGGCAGCATCCCACCGATCCTTATCGGGTGTGGGTATCGGAAATTATGCTGCAACAAACGCAGGTGACGACGGTCATCCCGTATTTTCAGCGCTTCATGGCGCGATTTGCGAATGTTGCCGCACTCGCTGCGGCGCCGGTCGATGATGTGCTGGAATTATGGGCGGGTCTTGGTTATTACGCGCGTGCGCGCAATCTCCATCGCAGCGCGCGCATGGTGATGGAACAGCACGCGGGCAGTTTTCCTGTTGATATTGAAGCCTTGCGCGAACTACCTGGCATCGGTCGCTCAACCGCGGGCGCGATCCTCGCGCAGGCATTTGAACAGCGAGAGCCCATTCTTGACGGCAACGTCAAACGCGTATTGACGCGCTATTACGCTATCGAAGGCTGGCCGGGTAATAGCGCTGTCGAACGCGAGTTGTGGGAACTCGCCGATGCGGCAACGCCTACCGCGCGCGTGCGCGATTACACGCAGGCGATCATGGATCTTGGCGCGACGCTGTGCACGCGCACAAAACCCGATTGCGCGCACTGCCCGCTCGCCCCCGACTGCATTGCGCGCCGGGAAAATCGGGCCAGCGCCTATCCGGAAAAAAAACCACGCGCGCGAAAACCCGAGCGCAGCGTCACCGTATTGCTGCTGCATGATGCGAGCGGCGCGGTATTGCTGCAACGACGCCCACCCACCGGCATCTGGGGCGGGCTGTGGAGTCTGCCGGAATTACCTACGGAACTACCAAAAGATGAAATCGATGCGTGGTGCCACGAACAACTGGGACTCTCCATCATCGGAGAGCTGCACGCCGAACCCAGCCTGCGACATGAATTCACGCATTTCAGCTTGACCATCGAGCCACTGCGCGCACTCGCCGGCACGCTCTCAGCAGGCGCCGGACGCCTCATGGAGGGGCCTGACCGCGTCTGGTACAATGCTCGGCTTCCCAGCGCTCATGGCATGGCTGCCCCGATCCGGCGACTGATCGAGCGCTCTCAACGTTCCCAGCAAAGTATTTAACGAGATCTCCCCATGAGTCACACCGTGCACTGCGTCAAGCTTGGCAAAGAAGCCGAAGGACTGAGCTATTCGGTCTACCCTGGCGATCTCGGTCGGCGTATCTACGAAAACGTTTCCAAGGAAGCTTGGCAGATGTGGCTCAAGCATCAGACCATTCTGATCAATGAGCACCGCTTGTCGCCCATCGAACCACGTGCGCGCAAATTCCTCGAACAGGAAATGGAGAAGTTTTTCTTCGGCGAGGGTTCGGTGCTGCCAGAGCAATTCGTCGCGCCGAATAAATAGCTGCATTCGATTTTCGTCATTGCGAGGAGCGTAGCGCCGTGGCAATCCAAGCCAGCTACGTGGATTGCTTCGGCTTCGCCTTGCAATGACTGGGGCTTTTCAAAGACCTCACTCGGCGGCCGCGGCGCAGCGAAAACCAACATCCGTGCTCTTGGTTTCCGGCAATGCATGGCCACGGCGTGCGGCGCGAAAGAAAACGCTGAGCGCATAGTGGCCAAGGCCCGCGCCACCGCCTCGAATAACTTTGTGCTGCTCGCCGAACGCTTCATCCCAATACGTCGATCCGCTGTAAGGCAGATACCAGTCCTCGACCCACTCCGAGACGTTGCCGGCGAGATCATGCACGCCATAAGGCGACACATCGCCAGCATAAACGCCGATCGGCGCGAGGGACTCCTCACCTTCCATCTGGTCGCCAGAATTGGCGCGACCATGCTCCCACTCATTACCCCAGGGATACTCCAGCCCCTGCGCGCCGCGCGCGGCTTTTTCCCACTGAGCTTCGCTCGGTAGACGCGCGCCGCGCCAACGACAATAGGCATCGGCATCGTTCCAGCTCACACCGGTTACCGGTAAACGATCACGCTCGCGCTGGATATCCAATAGTTTGGCGAGCAGTTCCTCGCGCGTCATGCCGGCGAGGTCGCCCTCCAAACCAAAATAATCCGTAGCAATCCAGCGCAGATTGCCGACATGCGCAGTTTGCAGCTTGGAATCGCTGACGTTGTAGGCGTTCTGCACCCAGTCTTCGGGTTCAGCGTAGCCTGTCTCTTGCACGAAGCGTTTGAAATCGGCATTGCTGACTTCGAATTCATCGATGCGAAACGCGCCAAGCACCTGGCGCCGCTGCGGGTGTTCATTGAGATAAAGATCGACGGTGAAACCGTAGCGCCCGCTCAAGCCTTCGTCATCGGTACGGTCACTGCCCATGACGAATTCTCCGGCCGGCACCAACTTCATGCTGGCGGTGGCGGGTTTGGGTAATGACGGAAGCTCGCCTGACTGCGCCAACCAGGCCGGAGGCGAAGACAACTTCGGTGCGGGATCAGATGCCGGTCCGCAGGCGCTGAGCGAAATCAGCAACACCAGCAACCCCGTGTAGTACAGCGCCTTACAGTACAGCCCAGGCCCGCCGTATGCGGACAAATCGCCTCTTTCCATATCCACTTTCCAAAAACTCCTGCTTGCGCAGCACGGCTCAGCTTGACGCGATACGCCAGCGCCGGGTTTAATATGCGTCTTTCGCGAACGGCACATCCGCCGGCGCGACCTTTCCCGGCTAGGTAGCTCAGTTGGTAGAGCAGGTGACTGAAAATCACCGTGTCGGCGGTTCAATTCCGTCCCTGGCCACCACTTTTCCCCTGATATTCTTCTTGCGATCTTCCTGTCAGCCATCTTTAGCTGATGGAAGCTCTCGACAAAATCGCTGGTTCTGGTACAACCCTTACCAGACACCTCAACTAGAGCGGAGATCGCACCGTGTTATACTGTCGCTCATTCTTACCGACAGCCGGCACAGGAGAACGTGGGCGATGTCTCACCCCGCCAGCCAGGTCGATGCAATCTTATAATAAATTCAAATCCGCCACGCGCGCGTGGGCATCCGCCCTTCTGCTGACTTGTGCCCTGCCCGCGCAGGCTTTCGTCAACACGGTAGATACCACCACTGACGCCGTCGATGCCGATCTCAATGACGGTGTCTGCGCGACCACCGCCGGCACCTGCTCATTGCGTGCAGCGATCCAGCAGGCCAATGCCTGGCCCGGCGCTGACTTCATCGTTCTGCCCGCAGGCACGTATACGCTGAGCATTCCTGGACGCGGCGAAGACGCTGCTACCACTGGCGATCTCGATGTCACCGATTCGCTGACACTGAGTGGCGCCGGCCCCAATCTCACCATCATCGACGCCAACGGCATCGATCGCGTATTCGACGTCATCGGTAACAACACGCGCTTTGAAATCATCGGCGTCAGCATCATCCATGGCGCGGCTGCAGCGCAGGGTTCGCCCGCCGACAACGGCGTTGGCGGCGGTATCCGCAGTCAGAGCCAACTCATCCTGCGTAACAGCGCGGTCAACAACAATAGCGCCAGCCCATCAGGCCTAAGTTACGCTGGCGGGGGCATCTATCACTCGCTCCCGAACGTTGGCGTGACGACGCTGCAACTCGATCACGTCACCGTTGACCACAACACGGTGAATAGCACTTTCGCCGTGAATGGTGGCGGTATTGCAGTCTTAAACAGTGGCGTTCGCATCGAACGCAGCACCATCAGCAATAACACCATCGAGAGCAGCGCGCTGCCTGCGCAAGGCGGTGGCTCTTACGGTGGCGGCATAGCCGCTGGCGATGGCAGCCTCGACCTCATTGATTCCACCGTGAGTGGCAACAGCGCCGGATTCTTTGGCGGCGGTCTGTCCACCTTCGGCGCCGGCCCGGGTTCCATCATGAATATCCAGGGCAGCACGATCAGCGGCAACACCGCCTATCGTGGTGGTGGCATCTACGATGATGGCTCGATATCGCGCACACTCACCATCGTCAACAGCACGATCAGCAGCAACAGCACGCAGATCCCGACTGGCTCTGGATTCACGGCGCCGGGCGAAGGCGGCGGTCTGTTTGCCAGCAGGCCGACCAGTCTGATCAACGTCACCATCGCGGACAACAAAGCCGCGGGCGGCGGCGGTGCAATCTGGATCGACCCGCAAGGAACCAGTCAAAACCAAGGCAGGGCGCAACTGCTCAACACCATCGTGCAGGGCGCAGCCGCTGATGGCGGCACCTGCGGTGGCTTGGTTG
>JAITWN010000196.1 GCA_031285245.1 Chromatiales bacterium
CAGCAACGCAATCAGCATGACCACCGGCACGAACACGCCTGCGATGCGATCGGCAATTTCCTGGATTGGCGGCTTGGAGCCCTGTGCTTCCTCGACCATACGTACGATGCGAGCGAGTACGGTAGCCTCACCCACGCGAGTTGCTTGAAAGCGCAGCACGCCCTGGCCGTTCACGGTGCCCGCAATGACTTCGTCCCCCGTTTTTTTGGCAACAGGAACTGGCTCTCCGGTGATCATCGATTCATCGATGTAACTCATCCCATCGACTATCACACCATCTACAGGAATGCGTTCACCCGGACGCACGATGAGCTGATTGCCGACCCTTACTGCTGCAAGCGCTACCTCAGTCTCGCTTGCGCCATCGATCACGCGCGCAGTGGTGCTTTGCAAACGTAGGAGGCGCGTGATCGCTTGCGATGTGCGGCCGCGTGCTCGCGCTTCGAGATATCGCCCAAGTAGAATCAGCGTGACGATGACAGCCGCGGCTTCGAAGTAGAGATTATCGGTGCCTGGCGGAAAGATTCCTGGTGCGATCAGCACGAGCGTTGAGTAAGTCCAAGCGGCGCCTGCGCCAATCATCACCAGTGAATTCATGCCGGGATTCAAATGCTGAATTTCGGACCAACCCGACATGAGAAAACGGCGACCAGCGTAGAGCAATACCGGTGTCGCCAGGATGAATTCCAGCCAACGCCATACCGCATGAGGAAGCAATTTTTCCATGCCTGTCATGAGGGCGGGAATCATCATCGGCAGCATCACCAGCAGGGCGAGTGGCACAGTGAGCGTGAGGGAAAAAGCGAGATCGCGCCGCAGTCCTTCTACGCTTTCCTTGGCGTGATCGGCTGACTGGCGATCCAGTGCTTGAGGTTCGTAACCCGCCTGCGTGATGCTCGCGCGAATCTGTGCTTCGTCGATATCGGTGGGTAGATATGAGACGCTGGCCTTACCTGTTGCGAGATTGACGCTGGCGGAGATTACCCCCGGCTGTTTTGCGATAGCCCGCTCGACACGGCGCACGCACGCGGCGCAGGTCATGCCGCCAACGCCGATATCGATGCGTTTGGAAGCCGAGTGCTTGGATGAATCAACGGTACTTGAGGATTTCCATGAGCTCATCGACGATCTCTCCGGCGTCTCCACGCTCGGTTGCGGTGACGACATGATCGTGCAGATGGCTGCGCGGTACGATACTGCTGAGGTGCTCGCTCATGCCTGATGGTCTTCAGGCTGGCCTGGCGCTGTAGCCTTCATCTTCTACTGCTGCGATCAAGGCCTGCGCATTCGCCGTGCCTTCAACCTTGGCGCTGCCGCGCTTGGCATCGACCTCGACGACCTGGCTCACGCCCGGCACCGCGGCCAACGCTTTGCTTACGGCCGCTGCGCAATGGTTGCATGTCATGCCTTCAATCTTGAGTTCGATCATGTGATTTTTCTTCCTATCTCATTGGGGAAGAGGGGATTATAGCGTGGGCTCGCCACAAGGACAGTGCAGGGGCTTTGCGGTATGATGGCCCGAAAACGGTAACATCGTTTTGATGAAATGCCGATATGCCTGATACATCGGGGCCGGGCGCAGTGATCCGAGCCTGGTGGTGATCTGAACCTGATGATTTCCAAGGGAACAGCAAGATGGAACGTATAACGATGTCGCTCGATTCAGCTCTAGCTGGTTTGTTCGACGCTTTCATCGCCGAGCGGGGATATACCAATCGTTCCGAAGCCATGCGGGATTTGATCCGTCAGCAGCTCGAAAAGGAACGTCTGGAAAAATCCGATGACGGCTACTGCGTCGCGACGCTCAGCTACGTCTACAACCATCACGAGCTTGAGCTCGCCAGCCGTATTACGCACGTTCACCATCAGCATCACGAACTCAATCTCTCCAGCATGCATGTGCATCTGGACCACGATAATTGTCTTGAAATCGCGTTGATGCGCGGTCCGGTCCATGAGGTACGCACGTTTGCCAATGCTGTTATGGCGGAGCGTGGTGTGCGTCATGGCAAGCTCAGCATGGTGCCGGTAGACGTCGATGACACCAGCCATACGCATGGTGGGCCGTCTCATGTTCACAGCCGCCCGCTGACCTGAGGCGACAGCGTTTTCGCATGAGAGAAAAAGACCAACGCACGGGCGTCATCTTCGTCCGCCATGGCAAAGTCGATTTTCCGCACGACCGCCTTTATTGCGATGACCGCGAAGATCCGCCGCTGACCGTTGAGGGGCATGCCCACGCCCGCCATGCCGCAGAGCTGATTGCCGGCCAGGAAGTGGCGGCAGTCTACGCGAGCCCCATGCAGCGCACGCGCGACACGGCGGCGCCGATTGTCGTGGCAACGGGTGCACCGTTTCATATCCATGCCGGCCTGCGCGAACGCCCCTTTGGCATCTGGGACGGGCTTCATTTCGAGCAGATCGCGCGCGATTATCCGGAAGATTTTCGGGCGTGGAAACAAGACCCTATCGAATTCGTGCCGGAAGGTGGCGAGCCGATCACCGCGCACATGCGCCGCGTGCGCGGAGCGCTCAAGGAGATTCTCACCGCTCACGCAGGCAAACTGGTGGTGGTGGTGGCGCATGTCGGGCCGATACGTATGTGTTTGACGGACGCATTGTCGATGCCGCTCGCCGCTTATCGCCGTCTCGTCATCGACTATGGTTCGCTCAGTCGCGTCGACTACGGCCGTGAGCAGAACAACGTGATGTATATGAATCACTACGATCGGCAGCGCGAGCAGCCATCACCCGGCATCAAATAGACATCATCGGAGCGACCGGCTAGAATTGAAGCCCTTGGTACGGAAGTGAAATGCACTGGTTGCAAGAGGCAGCCGGTCAGGCTTGATAAAGTTTTCGAGCACGGTAAGGCCGGATGAACCGGGTTCCGTAGCGCGGTTTCTGGGAGAGAAAAAATGATCAGAGACGTCCGTTCGCTTTGTACATCAGTGTTGCTTGCCTCCCTTGCTGGAGTGGCGCAAGCGGCGCCTCCGGTATTCGATAACTGGAGCGTCACCAACGGGAATATCAATGTGCCATGCGCCGCCGGGTTTACCTGCTCGGTTCTTACGTCTGGCGCTGGCTTCATGCAAGTGCAATGGGTGTCTCAGTCCACCGGTATCAATGACCCTTCCGTCACCTATATCCAGACTATCGTTACCGATGCTAATGCCGATGGTCCGCTAGCGGGTCTCGCTTACGTCGACGAAAGCTTTGTCCAGCTTGGCGGTAACAACGGCATCATGGGGCAACAGCGTCAGGCGTCGACGGATGCCACGGGTACATTCTCGAGTACGAGTAATCTCAATATTGGTTGGGCGAATACGGTCGCTGGCAGCCCCACCATGACCATCAGCCAGTCGTTTACCTCGCCAGGTGGCGCGGCGCTTGGCGATGAGTTCAGCAATAGCTTCACCATGGATTTGATTGGCAGCGATGTGGATCCCGATGGCAGCAACCGCAATCGTCGTATCAACATCGACCAGAACGTAGGCATGGGGGACGGTGTGACTGCCTCCACTGATCTGCAGCGTTTCGTGGTAGTGGGAACACGCGGCAGCTTTACTCAGGCAGGCGGTTCACTGACGCTGGGGCCGGCAGATGGCAGCAATTTCCCGCAGAGCAATACCAATAACCCAACGCTTCCGACGGGTGGAACAGTGAATTGGGCGGCTGGCGATGATGTCATGGTGCGCTGGTTGGGCCAGACCCTTGCTCTTCCAGGCCAGGGGAACTCTGTGTTTGGTTTCCAGGGCATAGTCAACAACAGCGGCACAAGCACTACCCCGACGAATGAAGTGACCACGTTCTCTACGTCCAGCACCGGCATTACGCCCAATGGCAGTGGTGGTTACGTGCAGCCGTTCAGTTGGAATGCGGCTTTTGGAACTGCGCCGACAATTCCGTAGCCCTCACCGTAAGAAATCTGTTCTTGCAAAGCGCGTACGCGTGATAACAAGAGAAGGGGATATCCCCTTCTCTTTTTTTACCCAAATTCAGGTGATCTGGCCAAAGCCCATCGAGTGCGCTCCCTTCGCTCTTCGCCAGATCATCAGCGTTCTAAAACGAGAGAAGAATCCCAGTCATGAATAAGCAAATTACCGGTGCAGAACTTGATCCAATGGCCGTCATGCGCGTCGCATCGGCTTATTGGAACTCCAGCATCCTGCACGCTGCCAATGCGCTTGATGTATTCACCAGCTTGTCCAAGCAGGGCCCGGCCACAGCTGAAGAAATGGCGGCGCGCTGCAAAGTCGATGTACGCGGCATCGAGATGATCCTGATGGGCTGCTGCTGCCTCGGTTTCATGGAAAAGAAGGACGGCAAGTTCTTCAATACGCCGCTGGCGGAAACCTTCCTGGTCGAAGGCAGCCCGCGCAATCAGCGCGGCATTGTCTCGATGTTCAAGGACTGGGTGCTGCCGTGGTCGCGCATCGAAGATGCCGTGCGCACCGGCAAGCCCGTCGTCGAGAAGCAGCATGATCACGGCGAAGAAGCGACCCGCACTTACATCACCGGCATGTTGCACCGCGGTATCCCCCAGGCGTGGTTGCTCGCTGAGCAGGTCGATCTTTCCAGCCGCAAGAAGATGCTTGATGTCGGCGGCGGCCCCGGAATTTTTTCGATCATCATGTGTCAGAAGTACGCGGGCTTGAAAGCAGCCGTGCTTGATCTGCCGCAGACGCTGCGCGTCACACGCGACATCATCAAAGACTGGAAAGCCGAAGGCAAAGTCACCACGGTCGAAGGCAGCTATATGGATGCCGGTTATGGCAGTGGCTACGATGTGGTGCTGACGTCATCGATGATCAGCCAGGAAGGCCCGGAAGTGGTGAAGCACATTCTGCGTGAGTCCTACAAAGCGATGGAAAGCGGTGGCATCATTCTGATTCAGGAGCAGTTCCTGGATGACAAGAAGGATGGTCCAATGTTGCCAGTGCAGGTCGGGCTCAATCAGCTAATTCATACGCCGGCGGGTCGCGCGTACTCCGCGCAGGAAGTCGCCGAGTTCGCAGCAGAAATCGGCTTCACGCAGCTCAGCTATCGCCCGCTGCCTGACCCGAGCCCGTTTACCTTGATCACGGGGATCAAACCATAAAGCGCTTGCTTGCATCAGCTATGAATGCGCAGAGATGTCGGCGTACGGCATCTCTGCCAGTGCTGATCATCGCCGCCGCGGCAGTTTTATCGACGATGTGCGTCGATGTCGCCGCGCAGGACGATCAGCCGCCTGCCGAGCAGGCTCAGCCCCAGCGTCAATCTCAGCCTCAACCCGTAAGCGGCGCTGATTTCATCAAGCAGTGCGTCTTCAAGTATCCCGGTAAGGACCAGCAGGGCAAGTTCACCGTCACTTTGCGTGATCGTGACGGCCAGACCAAACGCAGCGAATATCTGCGGTTCTGGAAGGACTACGATGGCGCTGATGACGTCGCCGATAAAATGCTCCTGTTCACGATGTTTCCTCCCGATGCGCGTGGCTCAGCTTTCATGCGCGTTGCCTATACGCCAGAAAGCGAGAAACCGGTGGATCAGTGGATCTATCTTCCGCTGCTGAAAAAAATCCGCCGCGTGACGATCCGTGATCCAGGCGACAGTTTCCTCAATTCCAATCTCACGTTCGCTGATGTCAGCCCGCGCGCGCTCGGCGCCGATGAGCATCGCTATCTCGGCGTGACTACTGTGGCTGGCCACGCTTTCCACGTGGTGGAAAGCACGCCGAAGGAAAAGCGTCCGCTCTACGGCAAGCGCGTGTTCTGGTTCAGCCAGCCAGACAATTGGGAAAACTGCGTTACCGATCGCATTGATTACTATGACACCAGCGGTCAGTTGCTCAAAGATCAGTTCATCAACTGGCAGCAGATCGATGGCGCATGGATGTGGAGAACCTCATTGGTGCGTAGCTACCAGAACGGCACCGCCTCGGCTTTCGAAATGAGCGATATGCGCGTCAACGTCGGGCTTAGCGATGATCTGTTCAGTGCCCGCTCTCTGGAACGAGGGCCTGAGCTGATTCAGCGCAACATGCCTAATTCCGCTCCTGCCCCGGATTCCAAGCCCTAACAAGCTCTGATCAGCTCTGGAGGCCGTCCTTCTCCGCTGGTCTCCATGTACAACAACTTGTCCGTTATGTTATACAACGCATAACATCAACGAGCAGGTGAAAAGCTGGAGGGGAATCATGCAGGATTTTGCCAGACAGATGCGCAATCTGGGTCGTGATCAAGCGCGCGCTATGCGTGATAAGGCGCGCAGCGAAGCAGCCAAGCGTAAAGAAGAGTATTTGGGCGCGAGAGTACCGAAAGAGCTGCGTGATCGTGTGATCGCTGAAGCTGAAGCGCTTGGCGTACCAGTCTCGATTCTAATTCGTAATGTATTGGAGCAAGCATTCGGTGCGCAAAAAGCGCAGGGTGCTATGCCGCGCGCGGAGCAAGTAAAGCCACGCCCAACATTTCCTCAGGTGATAGGTTGGGAGCGTATCGTGCTGAATCGCTCCATGCCTTGTGCATCCTGCGCTACTGATATCGAAGCTGGTGCATCAGTTGCACTCGGCTTTGCCGTTCCGGGCGAAGATCATGTTATCCTGTGCGCCAAATGCAAGGAGCTCGCCTGAATGATGCCGCGGTGAACCGACCGCTGGTCCTCTTCCTTGCCATAGTGATCAGCGTGTCGGTACTCCGCGCGGCATCCGCCGATGACGCAGTGACACTGTCATTCCCAGATCTTCCTCCGCCTTCCGAGTTCGATTCCGTGCCCGCGAGCAGTGCGGATATCCGCAATGAACCAGGTTGGCTTGATCGCTTCACCATCGGCGGCTATCTCAAGAACGAAACCGCGTTTCGGTTTAGTGAACCTCGCTCAATTACCAAGATTCGCAATATCGTCTATCTTGACGGTACATACGATTTCAGCGACCGCTATCATTTCGTTTTTTCCGGCTGGGCCTATCACGATCTTGCCTATGATCTCTTTGACTACCAGACGATCAGTGCGCGCTTCGCGCGTAATCAGGAACAGCCGCTGGTATTCATCGACAATCTTGCTCAGCAGAAAGATTCTCCGGTCGCTGAGTTTCGTGAGCTGTACCTCGATATGTCGTTCAACCATCTCGATTTGCGCGTCGGCCAGCAGTTCGTCGTCTGGGGCGTGCTCGAGGGCGTGCGTGTTGTTGATGAGATCAATCCGCTCAATTTTCGCGAACTCGTGCTGCCTGATTTGCTCGACTATCGCATTCCGCTGTGGACGGCAAAGCTCGATTACTACGGCGCTAAGGGCGATTGGCAGTTTCTGTGGATACCGGATCTGCGCTTTCACAAGGCCGCGCCGCTCGGCTCAGAATGGGAGCTGTTTCAAGACATCACCGACGCCAATGGCAACGTACTCACGCATTATCCCGCGCGCAATTTTCGCAACTCTGAACTCGGCGTGCGCTATTCCACGCGCTGGTTCGATACGGATCTCTCGTTCAGTTATTTCTATACCTGGGATGATTTTCCGGTGCTGTTTCGCTCTGAGCTGATCAACTCAGCCGAAGATCCGACCTTTTTCCCCGCGTACACCCGCATGAATATGTATGGCGCCACCGCGGCTCGTCCGCTCGGAAGCGGCGTACTGAAAGCCGAAGCTGCTTATGTGCCTGACAAATACTTCGGCCTGCGCAGCGATACCGATCGCAATGGTGATGGCTTTTTGGACAATCGCGGCGCGCTGCGCAGGCAGCACATTCGCTGGGGACTTGGTTACGAGTTCAACCACTGGGGGACCGATATCTCCCCAGCGATCACGCAGTGGGTCATCCTTGATTATGACGATCATTTGATCCAAGACCATTTCGATACATCGTTTACCTTGTTTCTGCGCAAGCCTATGCCTGAGCGCTCGCTGACTTTGCAGCTCCTCGCCATTGCGCTCATCAATATGCACGAGCTTTATCTCAAGCCAAAAATCACGCTCAACGTGACGGATCATTTTCAAATTGCTAGCGGTTTCGATCTTTTCTTTGGCTCGCCTTCTCAGCTCGGTATCAGCGGCGCCAGCTCGCCCTTGCTCGGCAGCAATGCCATTGTGCAGAATCCGCAGTTTTTCGGGAACTTCAGTCACAACGACCGCGTCTTTGTTGAATTCCGTTATACCTTCTGAGCATGAACGTCGGTCAGAAATCATCATCGTTGCAGCGAACTCGCGAGCGCCAGCGTATCGCGTTCCTCATCGTTTTCGGCATGCTATGCGTAATAGGCGAAGCCCAGGCGGATGAGCAACGCTGGAGCGTTTCACCACTGCTAGGCGTATATAGCCCACGACTGACAGCGCTCAATCAGGGCGAATTCAAAGCGCCCATGACTGGGCGCGGCAGACTGCTCTTCGATGGTGTGGATTCCGGTCAGGATTTCGATTTCGTATTCGATAATTCACTGCCAGAAATGAAATACGGCGCTGAAGCAGGTCTTGAAATCGGCCTCGATCTTGATGATCGCAATCGTTTGTTCTTCGGTGGCAGCGTATGGCAGAGTGGCTCGACGGCATCCGTGCGTACAGAAATACCGTTTCAAGGTTCGCTGACGCCAGTTGGCTACGAGCGTTCCGGGCGTCTGTCTTATTTTCAGTATTTCCTCGGCTGGCAGCGCACTCTGTTTTCCAATAAGAAATTTCGTCTACACAGCCGGCTCGCTATGCACGAGGTTTTCGATATCACTTACAAAGAAGACCTAGTGTTCGGTTTTGATACGGGGCCGGCGACCTTCAAACGCCTCATCATTATGGAGTCGCAGGCGACGGGTCTACTCATGATGCAACTTGGTTTGGGTGGAGAGTATTTTCTGGTGAAATGGCTTTCTGTCGGCGCGGATCTCGGCTATACCACGAGTCTGCGTCAATTCAAACTCGGCAACGCTACGCTCAGCACGGATATCCAGGCCGAGGACAATCTCAATTTCCGCACGCCCGCGCAGCTCGACGACAAACAGCAACTGACTTATCTTGCTGAAGCGCACAGCTATAGTGATGTGACCTATCGCGAGATGAAACTCGGCTTCGACGGTTGGCGGATGCTGTTTCGCGTCAATATGTATTTCTGATGATGATGTTTCACTTGTTTCGTTCTGCGTTGTTCGGTTTATCTCTCGTACTGCTAGCTGCTCATGCTGTGGGTGCAAGCCCGGCATCTGCGCAGGCTGCGCCAGCTGATATAACGACACTCGAACGCGCTATCGCTGAAAATGCGGACAATGTCGATCTGCGGCTTCGTTTAGCGGAGGCTTATCTTGCGGCCAATCGCGCGGATGATGCGATTGTGCAATATGAAGCCGTCATAGCCTCTGCGGGGAAAAAAAGTGCCGCAGGCAAAGAAGCCAGCCGGCGCATGCGCTATACCATTGCGACTCGCCACGCAGAGCGCGGCGAGCTCGCTGAAGCGATCACGCTCTTCGATGAGTTGGCAAAGGAATATCCCGACAACGTTCTTGTGCATTACAGCGTGGGTGTAGCGTATCTATTGAGCGGCACAATGGATAAAGCCCATGTGGCGTTCGAGCACGTGCTCAAACTCGACCCGAAGTATGTCAATGCCTACATCAACCTCGCCTCGGTATACGAGCGCGAAGGAAACATGGAGCAAGCGGTTGCGGCGCTGCAACGGGCAATCGAAATTGCGCCAGGAACTCAGTCTGCATCGCGCGCACGCACACGTCTTGAAATCATCGAAGGCCGCTTGCTGGTGGCTGAGGGTAATCTGGCTGATGCCGCGGCTGCTTTCGAGCGTGCACTGCAAGCAGATCCCGCTAATCGCGAAGCGCTCGTCGAGCTCGGTGCAGCGCAAGGTCGCTTGGGTGATAACGCCGCTGAGCGCGCCACCTACGTGCGTATTGTGAACGCCTACCCCGATGACCAGCGTTCGCGTTTATATCTCGCTGATCGTTATGTTGCTGCTGGCGAGTATCGCGAAGCGTACGATCAGCTCGAAACACTTTTCGAACAGCACCCCAGTGCTGATATCGCATCACGTGCGCAGGATCTGCTCATGCGTGCACAGGCCACCGCCGAAGGCAGACGCGCTGCGGAGGAGCATTTGCAGGCAAAGATTCGCGAGCTGGAAACGCGCGTAGCCGCTTCGCCTGAAGATACGGTGGCATGGAAAGGGCTTGCGCTGCTGCATCTGCGTCGCAGCGATAATCAAGCAGCCATGGGCGCTTTCGAGAAAGTGCGCAATCTTGATCCGCAGGATTGGCGCAGCCGCTTTGCACTCGCTTCGATCTATGATCAGCTCGGCCGCTTCGTCGATGCTGCCGCGGAATACGAAGTCATCCTCACGCTGGATACCGGCGAGGAGCCGCATGCACACGCAGCCGCCGAACTCAAGACCGTCGAAGCCAAGCGCGCTTATGTCGAAGGGAAATTTGCTGAGGCGACCAAGCGCTTTGAACAGATACTTGCCGATGATCCCGACAGCGGGCTCGCCCATTTCTACCTCGGCATGATCTATTCGCAGGAAGAGCAGACGCTGCGCGCCGTCGATGCTTACCAGGAAGTGATTCGCATCGTTCCTTCACATGTTGGCGCCCGGCTGCAGCTCGCCGCCAACTATGAGCGTCTGAACCGCGAAGAAGACGCCATCGACGAATACAACAAGATCCTGCGTGCCAATCCGTCCGCAGATATCGCTGAGAGCGTGAAGCGCGCTATGGAAAACGCTCGCCAGCGCCTGCGCGGTGTATCGGCCAGCATAGGCTATTCGATGTCTTACGACGACAACACAGCGCTCAGCGATACCAGGCGCGTCGAAGATTTCCGTTCTGATTTGTCACTTAATCTTGCTTTCCAGTATCGGACTGAGAGCAACCTCCGCTGGCGCCTTCTGCTTTCACCGAGCTATTCGAACTATCATCTCGGTCAGTACGATTACTTGAACAGTGCTGCCACGCTTTCACTCGGCATGACGCGCGGACGCTATAACCTGGTTGGCGGCTTTGCCTATCGCGGCACTGAAGGGCTTATCACCAAGAACCGCATTGGCCGTATGAATACGCTCTTCGCCGAAGCATCGACACGCATGAGACTGCCGCCGTTATTGCAACCATGGTCTTCTGATCGCATCTCCAGCAACATCGGTCTCAGCGCATCCTATAGTGACTATGACAGCAGCAGTAGCCCGTTCTTCAGTACCTACACCAGCTCTGCCGGCGTATCTGTGAATCAACCACTCAGTCCAGACAGCGTGCTGCGCACCGGATATCAATACGTCATCAACGCTAATAAAGAATTAGTTGGCAATGACTACGCATACACCAGCCACAACTTGTCACTGGGCATGGACTATCGCGTGTCCTGGGGCGTGCTCAACGCCAATTACGGCTTCAGCCTGCTCGACTACACCTATCTCGATTCCTTCTCCCAATTCACTCGCCGCCGTCAAAACCTGCGCCACAACCTTGCACTCGGAGCAAACTGGCGCTTCCGCCCCAACATCAATTTGTTCAGCACAGTGTCATGGTCGAAGAACGGCTCCAACCTCCCAGTCGGTTTCGTCCTCAGCAGTGAAGACGTCATCGAAGGTCTGCAAAGCTCATCACTTAGCAACTACAGCAGAATGATGCTAGCGACGGGAATATCGGTGGCGTTCTGAAAGAGCACTACTCGTTGCCCAACTCCCCTCGAGAGGGGCCGGGGGAGAGGGCAGAGCAAACACCCACTCTCACTTCGCGTGTACGGGATGTTGATGATTCCGAGGGGGATACCATCGTCTTCAATCTACCGCTGAACATGGAGCCAGGCGATTCAGCTGTTGTCTATGAAATAACCACTTTGGTCGATTTTCCTATTTATATGACCAACTCTGTTATGTTCACTTTGCTGGGATACGATTCGATCACGGTAGCAGGAAAGACATTCGACAATGCTTGCCACTGGCATAGTGAAGGCTTTATCGATTCAGTATTCGTCGGCGCCGGAGAATCATGGACTGCGCCTGGTTATGGTGGCGTCAAATCGGTTTTATATGGAGAAGATGGCTCGATTCAGTCTACTGTGGATACGAAATTGAGAGCTGATAGGTTGATGCTGAGCAGCGTGGAGCCCAACGTCTACACTTCACCCGACGTTGGGCTTCACCACCCGCACACTCAGCCCCGCCCCATCAATCCCTCAACGCATTAAACGCCGTCACCGCCCACGCCAGCGTTGCGCCGGCGAAGACCAGCATTACAGCGAGTCCCTTGAAGTAGATCATGAAGTCGGGTGGGGCGATCAGTACGGCGCGTACGGCTTCTACGGCGTAGGTGATGGGGTTGATCAGGGAGATGTATTGGATCCAGTCCGGCATGAATTGCTTGGGGACGAGCGCGGAGGAGAAGAACATCAGCGGCAGGGTCATGAGGTTGCCGATCATGACTAGGGGTTCTTCGCGTTGCAGAGTGATGGCGAAGCCGTTGGAGATGGCGGCGAAGCCGACGCCGAGCAGGAATACCACCAGCATGGCGAGCAGCACGTAGAAAATATTCATGGTGAGGCTGGAATCCATGACCCAGGCCACGATGAGGATGATCAAGGCTTGCGCGATCACTTGCACGGCGGAATGCATGACGCGGCTGAGTACGATGGCGACGCGCGATACGGGTGACACCAGCAACCGGTCGACAGTGCCCGCCGAGATTTCGCGCAGCAGGCTGACGCCAGACCATGAGGAGCCGAACAGCACGGTCATGATCAGGATGCCGGGCACCATGAAGTCGATGTAGTTGTCGGCTTGCACGAAGTGTCCGAACAACTGCCCGAAGATGATCAGCCAGATCAGCGGCTGGATGAGCGTGAACAGTGTCCACAGTGGCATCCGCAGCGTGATGATCATGTACTTGTTGAACAGATGCCAGGTGTCCGCGATCATTTTGATGTTTCCCCGGTTCGGGTCGTCAGTTCAGTTGCTGTCAGTTTGAAATCAGACGCTTCCTGGGTTCAGGAGCGATCTTTGTCGTTCTGGTTCCAGTCGCCGCGCGGCTTGCCGTTTTCATCGACCCACTGGTTGCCTTTCCAATCTTTGGAGTGGCCCCAATCGCCGCTCTGGTGACCTTCCTTGTCTACCCATTGATTGCCGGACCAGGCTTGATCAGTACTCTTTTCGGGCGCTGACGGTTCAGCGGTGGCTGCATCGCTCGCGGGTTTGTCTTCGGTGAGCGTTTCGGGCTTGAGTTTGCCGTCCTTGTCCACCCACTGATTACCCTGCCAGCCTGTGGAATGGCCCCAGTCACCTTTCTGTTGACCTTCTTTGTCCACCCATTCATTGCCGGCCCAAGCTTTGTCATCCGCGTTCTTTTCAGATGCAGATGGCTCGGCGGCTTTCTCGCTCGCGGGTTCGTCAGCAACGAGCGCTTCGGGCTTGAGTTTGCCGTCCTGGTCTACCCACTGATTGCCCTGCCAGCCTGAGGCATGACCCCAGTCGCCTTTCTGCTGGCCTTCCTTGTCCACCCACTCGTTGCCTTGCCAGGCGGATTCGTCGGCTTTCGCTGTGGGCGTGGCGGCCTCAGCGCCAGCGTCCTGCGCCGGCACGCGCGGGTTGCCGTCCTTGTCTACCCACTCATTGCCTTGCCATTCGCCTTCGCCGTCTTCGGTTTCGACGTAGCCCCATTTCTTGGCGTTCTTCTTCCAGTCGCCGCCGCCGCCTTTGCCGGCCCACTGCGTCCACCACTGGTCGCCTTTTTCTTCCTTCACCTCGAGCATGCTGGCGCCGGTGTAGCGGAGGAAGACGTCATCGAGCGTTGGGCGCGCGAGTGATAGGGTCTTGATGTGCACGCCGGCCGGGCCGGCGTGCTCGACAATCTTCGGCACGCTGCCGGCGCCGTCTTCGACGTAGAGATGCAGGTTGTTGCCTTGCCACACCGCTTCGCGGGCAATGCCGTCCTGGCGCAAACGCTCGGCATAGCTGCGCTCGGTGGCGCCAGTATTCTCGAACGACAGCACGACGGAATCACCATGAATGCCGTTTTTGAGTTCATCAGGCGTGCCGATGATGCGGATCTTGCCGGCGTTGATGATGGCGACCCGGTGCGCGAGCTTGTCGGCTTCTTCCAGATAATGCGTGGTCAGCAGGATGGTCAGACCGAACTTGCGATTCAGCTCTTCGATGTGATGCCACAGGATCTTGCGGCTGCGGATATCGAGGCCGAGGGTGGGTTCATCGAGATACAGAATCTTCGGGCGATGAATGAGCGCGGTGGCGATATCGAGCTTGCGCGTCATGCCGCCGGAGTAGGAGGTGACCGGCTTGTCGATGCTGTCTTTGAGTTCGAAGTATTCGGCGAGTTCTTCCACGCGAGCGCGGATATCGGCTTTTTTCATGCGATACATCTGCCCTTGCAGGGTCAGGTTTTCGCGGCCGGTGAGAAAGTGGTCGACGCCGGTTTTCTGCGCGACCACACCGATGGCCTGGCGCACTTTCTCCGGATCGGTATCGACATTGATGCCGCCGACGAAGGCTTGGCCCGAATCAAAACCGCTTAGCGTCGAGAGCACGCGGATGGTGGTGGATTTGCCGGCGCCATTGGGGCCGAGCAGGGCCATGATCTCGCCCGCTTTGACGGAGAGGTCCAGACCGTTGACGGCGCGCAGGTCAGGCGGATAGATCTTGGTCAGGGCACTGACCAAGATCGCGTAATTCTCAGGCATTGGCGGTCTCGCCCCCTTGCGGAGATGGGCTGTGCTTGCAGCCGTAAGGATGTTGGATAATCGGCTCGCGGTAATGCAGCATTGTTTTGCCGTCATCACCGCCGGAGGTACAATCCCGCTCTTTGTGTTTTACCCTGCGCTGGGCCGAGATTAGGCTGGGACTAACGCTAGGACTAGGGGCTGGGACCACCGGCTTAAGGCCGCAATTGTAGCATTGTTATCGATTTTTCCGGCAGCAACTTTATGGTCACCAGTATAGTCACCGCCTCGCGACATAACTGCACGCCTGCTTGTTGATGATGATTTCCCTGCGATGAAAGTGCTTGGAATAGAGACGTCCTGCGACGAAACCTCGGTTGCGGTCTATGAGGCTGGGCGCGGTGTGCATGC
>JAITWN010000084.1 GCA_031285245.1 Chromatiales bacterium
GCTCATCGCTCGGCATCATCAGCCAGGTAGCTCTCATCGGCGAAATCGCTAACACGATGGTGCAGGAACACGGCGATCTAATAGACGGCTCCCAAGGCATCACCCCACGTGACATCACAGAATGTAGTAACCCCGCGCCCGACGGAGTAAGCAACAAGATCAACTATCAGGTCATCAGCGCAGGGAACCCGATACCTGCGGGCAGAGAGCTATACATCCATCTCTCGGAATGTGCGACCAAAGGCGTAACCCTGAATGGTGACATTCATATCGCCAATCTCACCGACTACAGAAAAGACGAATCCGGTTGGTATATCGAGGCAGACATCTACCTCGGACCACTTCAGATTCGCACCGAAAACGGCACCGAGACTTCGTTCACCAACCACATGCATTACATAGTGAGCAGACAGAGCACTAGCATGACGACAACGCTCGATATCTCAGTTGATAAAGATGCTGGCGTCAGCGGAGGGCTTAACGCACAAGCCTATACGGGCTCCGTCGAGACCGCCACCGAATGCGTCAATTACCAGCTCAGACCATTTCGAATCGCATCCACTTTTGACCCCGCGAGCGCTAACAAATATAAAATTGCTGTAGAACCGCACGTAGAAGCAGGAAGCGAAACCAAGCTTGCGGACATACTCATACGCTATGTCACTCCCTCCTGCGGCACCCTGGACAAGCCCAGCGATAGCAGCAAAGCTACCAGCCCGGAAATCCAGCTAATCGTCAAGACCGATTCACAGGCCGGTTCGGGGGTGCAGAATACAGCGGCGCCGGTGGAATGGAAGGACGGCCCCCCGTCAACCTATGCTGATTTTCCCGTCGCAGGAGGAATCTCACTTACCGCAAACTGTGCTCTCACTACTCGCACCAACTGCGGTAGTGTCCTTGCCTTGATAGGTGCAGGCAACTCGGTAGGTCCCGGTCTCGTTAGCCTCGCCATCAGCTATGAAGACCCTGAGACCAACGTGCTCTTGGGGCCTGTCCGGCGAGACGTCCTCTGGTCCGAGCTGCTCAACCCACTCCCATAGCCTTGAAGCAATTCGTCGCACTGCGCATTGAAAGCGCAGTGCGACAATAACCTCCTGGTCTTCCCTGCACCTACGCGCTATGAGCAGGTGAGGCACCCCAAACGAACAGGCCTCCTTCACACACAGCAGGCTGCCCCGGAAACAAAACCGCAGAAGTGAACAGAAAACAAAGAAAACCTGGCGAAACCATTGCCAGCCTTGAAACAAAGGCGATCCCGTTTGAAATTATCCGCATGCGTTATTCTTGACGCCTCGTTACCCGACGTGGATAATTGGCCGCTTCCGCAGTTGCGCCCGTAGCTCAGTTGGATAGAGTATCTGGCTACGAACCAGAAGGTCGGGAGTTCGAATCTCTCCGGGCGCGCCACAATCTTCAAGCCGCGAAGTTCTCAAAATTTCCCTAAGGCCCTTGTGCGCGCCACTACCATCTAGTTTGCTGAGCTTTCAGGGACTGGCACACCAGCAAGTGCATCGCGTAGCGCCTGTTCGCGCGTGTGATTGAGCGAAGTCTTCAGTATCGTGCCGCCCGTGCCACTGACCGCTTCCAGCACCTTGTCGCTGGTCATGCTTTTGACCAGGAGGAAAAGCGCCGCATTACCAGGCTGGAGACTGGCGGCGAGGTCTTTCATGAAGGCATCATTCACGCCGTAATCAGCCAAGGCGCCACCGAGCGCACCTACCGCAGCGCCGATCGCCAAGCCAAAAATAGGCATCAGGAAAATCGCGCCAATCAACAGCCCCCAGAATGAGCCTGAGGCCGCGCCCAACGCTGTCGTGCTCAAGATCTGATTGAGCTTCACCTTGCCCTTGTCATCCCTGACGGCGATCGCCGCATCGCCAAGATCGATCAGATACTCTTTCTGCAATGCGAACAGCTTTTTCCGCATCTCTTCCGCGCGCGCCTCGGAAGGGTAAACAATGGCAATGAGGTAAGACATGGGAGATCTCCTTTTCTTCACCCATTTGAATGCATAGACCAACCTCGCCTACGCCAGAAAGTTTGGGCCAGCGCCGACAATGCCCTCATCGATGAGACCAATCGCCTCTTTATCTTTGCCCTCATATTCGAGGGCATGCAGCAAATGGCGCATGACGTTGAGACGAGCACGCGCTTTATCATTCGCGCGGACCACAACCCATGGCGCTTCTTTGCTATGCGTCTTATGGAGCATCTCGTCACGCTTGTCCGTGTAGTCGTCCCACTTATTGAGCGCAGCGATATCCATGGCAGAAAGCTTCCAGATCTTACGCGGATCATGACGGCGCTCATGGAAGCGCTTGAGCTGCATTTCCTGGCCGATATTGAGCCAGAATTTAAAAAAGAAAATGCCCTCTTCAATGATCTCCCGCTCAAAACGTGGCACCGCTTCCAGGAAAACCTTGTGCTGCTCAGGCGTGCAAAAACCCATCACCGGCTCGACACCCGCGCGGTTATACCAGGAGCGATTGAACAGAACAATTTCGCCCGCTGACGGAAAATGAGCGATGTAGCGCTGAAAATACCATTGCCCCGCCTCGATCGAAGTCGGCTGGACCAAAGCGACAGCTCGCGCTGATCTGGGATTGAGATATTCGCGGATGACCTTGATCGTACCGTCCTTGCCCGCCGCGTCACGTCCCTCGAACAGCGCCATAAGCCGCTTGCCGCTCTCCTTCAGCCAGAACTGCACTTTGACAAACTCGATATGAAGTTTGCGCAGCTCCTTTGCATAGAGCCCAGAATCAAGCTTGTCCTTGTAGGGAAAGTGATCAGACATGAGCGCGTGGTCCGCGATCCAATTGGGAAGCTTGGGGTTGTCGATATCGAAAACACGCGTCTTATTCTTGATTGTCAGGCTAACCGGCTCGATCCCATCGAGCCTACCGCCCCCCCCTTTTAGCTCTTCGGTCACTATGTAGGTTCCTTGGTTGGCGTTTGATCGGTGGCCTCCATAGGCGCGCAGAAATAGTCATGCAGAACTTGCATCAGCGCATCTGCCATAGGATGCTCGATGGCATAAAACAGCGTCCGATGGTCGCGCCGCACGGAAACAATGCCTTCGGTCCGCAGCTTGGCGAGATGTTGGGACATGGACGTTTGCGCAATCCCCGTCGCAGTAATCAATTGAGTAACCGACCGCTCTCCACCAGAGAGCTGGCACAAGATTATCAATCTATGCGGGCTTGCCATCCCTTTTAGAAACTGTGCCACCCGCTCGGCGTGTGGCTCCATGTCTTTGGCAATTTCCGTTGAGAATCTAGGTTTTTTCATTTTTCATTATTGTAATATCATGAATTAATGAATTGTTCGTTGAGATTGCCGCCTATGGCGAAGCACGATAAAGCGATCATAAGCGACATCCCGAGATGGTTTCCATGGCGGGTATCGCGTAGTAGCAAGGCGGCCGCACTCAACACTGCTGGTGCGATCGTTGCGGCAACGCTGATTCTCAGCGGGTGTGATGAGCATCATCAACCCATAGCGCCAGCATCTACTGCGCCCGCCCTAGAATCCATTGTTGTAACGCCAGTACAAATGTCTCTCGAACGACACTGGAATGGTGTCGTCGAAGCCGTGAATCAAGCCACCATCGCGGCGCAAACGGCTGGCCGTATCGTTGAAATACTCCACGACGTCAACGATTTCGTGCCTGCAGGAGCAGTTTTGCTGCGCCTACACGCCACCGAGCAGCATGCTGGATTGTTGGCAGCGCAGGCCACTTTACGCGAGGCAACGGCGCGTGAAGAGGAAGCGCAAACTCAGTACCAGCGTATCGCCGCGATGTATGAGCGCAAGGTGGTACCAAAAGCCGCACTTGATGATGCTGCGACAACGCGCAATGCGGCGCAGGCGCGATTGACGGCAGCGCACGCCGCCGTGGACAGTGCACGCGAAGGCGTTTCTTATACCGAGGTGCGGGCGCCTTATGCGCTGGTGATAACCCAGCGCCTGGTGCAAGTGGGTGAAACAGCAAGCCCCGGTAAGGAGCTACTCAGCGGTTTGTCGCTACAACACCTGCGAGTCAATGTAGATATTCCACAGTCCGCTGTAGTGCAAATCCGGCGCCTCAAGCAGGCGACCGTAGAAATCGGTGCGCAACGCATCACGGCAACGCGGGTTACGGTATTTCCGGAAGGCTCCGTTCCATCCAGCACATTTCGCACTCGGCTCGATCTGCCAGCAAATGCGACGGATCTGTATCCCGGCATGTGGGTGAAAACGAGTTTCACCCTGGGAGAGATCGAACGCCTACTGGTGCCTCCCGGTGCACTGGTAGAGCGTAGTGAGCTCACCGCCGTTTACATCATCAATCCGAACGGACGCACCTCCATGCGCCAAGTCCGCCTGGGTGAACGCTTCCAGCAAGGTGTCGAAGTCCTAGCCGGATTGGTCGCTGGCGAGCGCGTGGCCCTTGATCCCGTAGCCGCCGTCAAAGCGCTGCAACCTGCGCCAGCGGCATCAAGATTGCCATGAGACCGCTGCAATACCCGAGGATGTCATGAAACACTGGCCGTCCTGCTTCAGGGGCTGCGCGAGTAGCCGTGAATGAAGCATGAACTCGGTATCAGTGGGCGGATCGCGCGCTACTTTCTATCCAATCCACTCTCTCCTCTGATTGCGCTCACCTGCGTACTGCTCGGACTGTTCGCAGTTCTCGTCACGCCGCGTGAAGAAGAGCCGCAAATCGATGTCACCTTTGCCGATGTGTTCGTGCCATTTCCCGGAGCGTCCGCAGAGCAAGTCGAGAGCTTAGTCGCCTTCCCCATGGAACAGATTTTGGGCGAGATTTCTGGCGTCGAACATATCTATTCGGCGTCGAGCCCAGGGCTTGCGGTGCTAAGTGTGCAGTTCAAAGTTGGAGAGCCGCGCACCGATGCGGTGGTGCGGCTTTATAACGCCATTTATTCCAATCAGGACTGGCGACCCGAGGGTAGCGGTATTCTTCAACCTCTCGTCAAACCCAAGGGCATCGATGATGTTCCCATCATGACACTGACGCTGTGGACGCAGGATTCACAGCGCGGAGCCCATGAACTAGGACAAGTGGCACGCTCGATCGAGACTGAAATCAAACGCATCCCCGGCACCCGCGATGTGTACACCATCGGCAGTCCGGCAAGCTTGGTCAAAGTTCAGCTCGATCCACCGCGACTCGCAGGACATGGCTTAACGATCGAGGATCTGACGCGCGCGCTGCAAGCCGCCAATATCGTGCGCCAAGCTGGCGCACTGGTGGGCGATAACCAAGTGACTCCCGTAACAGCCGGAACATTTCTCGCCACACGAGAGGATGTTACCACTGTGGTGGTTGGCGCGGATCACGGTAAACCAGTATTCCTCGAAGAAGTGGCCGAGATATCCACACGCCCCAACGAGCCAGATTCCTGGGTGTGGCTCGGAACCGGTCCGGGAGCTGCCACAAAAAGCTTACCAGACATTACCCACGCACCAGCGGTAACACTGGCGATCTCGAAGAACCGAGGCATCAGTGCCAGCGTGCTAGCCCGGCAAATCATGCGCTGGGTAGAGCAGTTGCGCGGCACTTACATTCCAGACGGCGTGGAAATAACAGTTACGCGCAACTATGGACAGACCGCCAACGACAAGGCGGTGAAGCTGATTGAGAAACTCGCGTTCGCAACGATATCCGTGGTCCTGCTGGTCATGTTGACCATGGGGCAACGCGAAGCGCTGGTGGTGGGAGCGGCAGTGACCGTGACACTCGCCGCGACCTTGTTCGCTTCATGGGCGTGGGGATTCACCATCAATCGTGTGTCCTTGTTCGCGCTCATCTTCTCCATTGGCATTTTGGTAGATGATGCCATTGTGGTGGTGGAGAACATTCATCGCCACAGGCAGCTGAACAGATCAACTGCCGGCAGCTCCACATTCAACGAGCTGATTCCACTCGCCGTAGACGAGGTGGGCGGCCCCACTATCCTAGCTACCTTGACCGTGATCGCGGCACTGCTGCCCATGGCGTTTGTGAGCGGCCTCATGGGTCCCTATATGAGCCCCATCCCTATCAATTCCAGCATGGGCATGCTCATCTCATTGGTAATCGCCTTGGTGCTAACACCATGGCTGTGCCGTCGGCTCTTGGGTAGGCATAGAGAAGATACCGCCAGCGCAAAACCTTCCGCATATGAATCGGCGTTAGCTAGATTTTTTGAGCGCGTGGTACGCCCTTTCCTGACCGGGCCTACTGCGCGCAAACGGCGCCATAGGCTGTATTGGGGAATTTTTGCAGCCATCGTCATCGCGATAAGTCTGGTGGCCATGAAGCTGGTGGTGCTGAAAATGCTGCCCTTTGACAACAAATCCGAATTTCAGATCGTGGTTCATCTACCGGAAGGCTCCACGGTGAATACCACTGCGCGCATGCTCGATGAGCTGACGCATGTCATCGAGCAAGTGCCCGAAGTCAGCGATTACCAGGTTTACGCCGGCACCGCCGCGCCCATCAACTTCAACGGTCTGGTCAGGCAGTATTACCTGCGACAGGCGCCGGAGCTCGGAGACATTCAAGTCAATTTGATCGATAAGAGCCAGCGCAGTCGCAGCAGTCACCAGATTGCCACAGCCGTGCGGCCTGCTCTGGCGGACATCGGTCGCCAATACTACGCATCGATACAGGTGGTTGAAGTGCCGCCAGGACCACCGGTGCGGGCGCCCATCGTCGCCGAAATATATGGCATGCCTTACGCCGAGCAACAACGGCTGGCGCAACAAATACGCGCCGTATTCGATAGCACGCGAGATGTGGTGGACGTAGATGACAGTGTCGAAGCACCCTCGCCACGCTTGATCGTGGAAGTCGAACGCCAGAAGGCGGCGCTCTTTGGCATCTCACAGCAACAGCTGGTCAATGCGCTGCAAGTGGGTTTGCAAGGCGCGGATGTAAGTTACATCCATCAAGGACGCGAACGCGATCCGATCCCGGTGCGCCTGCAATTGCCCACGGCCGACAAAGCACAGCTCGAGCGCTTGCTCGCGCTCGAAGTCCGTGCGGATAGCGGCGCACGAGTAGCGCTATCTGAGTTGGTACGGGTGCGAGAGCTGGCATGGGATAGCACGATTTATCACAAAGATCTGTTGCCCGTGGTCTATGTAACTGGCGATACAGCCGGCCCACTCGACAGTCCTCTCTACGGCATGTTTGGCATGGTGAAACAACTGTCGCGCCAGCCTCCCGAAGGCGTGCCAGTGGCACAACATTTTGTGAGTCAGCCGGAGAGTCCCGATGCGCGCGCACTCAAATGGGGTGGTGAATGGCAGATCACCTATGAAACCTTCCGCGATATGAGCATCGCCTACTTGGTGGGACTGGTGCTCATTTATCTGTTGGTGGTAGCACAATTCGGCTCCTATGCGCTGCCACTCATCATCATGGCGCCGATTCCACTGACCATTATCGGAGTGATGCCCGGCCATGCCTTGCTAAGCGCGCAGTTCACCGCCACTTCCATGATCGGCATGATTGCACTCGCTGGTATCATCGTCCGCAATTCCATCCTGCTGATCGATTTCATCGATATCGAGGTACGCGCTGGCCGCGCCCTGGAAGACGCCATAGTTCGGGCCAGCGCCATCCGCGCTAAACCGATCGCCCTGACCGCGGTGGCAGCCATGATTGGCGCGGCCTTCATCGTCGATGACCCAATCTTCAACGGACTCGCCATATCGCTGATCTTCGGCATCCTGGTCGCCACAGCGCTCACCTTGCTGGTGATTCCAGTGCTGTATTACGCGTATGTAAAACGGACTGGGATTACCGAAAGCAAGTAGCTAACAGAGATGATTGCAACATCGCTCATCTCGCCGCCCAAACTTGCTGCCAAGCCGCGAATTCCGATGGGCGGATTCGGTAGCGGGCAAAATTGCCTTCATGCAAGCCGAGAAGTTCAGCTTCGACAATTTCGGTGAATTGCACACGATCGCGAAGATCGATTTCCTTCTTTGACCAAGCCGCTATTCTCGTTGTGACATCCTTCCGAACTACGCGCGAGCGCACAAGCTCGGCGATAACTTCGCGAGGTTGTTCCCGATAGCGAAGCCTAAAAGGATCGGGTTCGCCGAGGGCTTGGCGAACAGCAGCATAGCGAGCCGCTGAGCGCTCATAAGCCCAGATGAAAACATCCTTGAGAAGGTCGATCTTCTTGAGTTCGTAAACGCCGAGAATGGCTTCCGTATAAATCCGCCGAGGAACATCAACAAACGACAACGGCGCTAGGTTGCGCTTGATGAGCGGGATGTTAGCGGCGAGGCGAGACACGCGCTTATTCACATCATCGAACGGTTGCAGATAGGGAAGCTGCACCATCACGAAGAACGCTTGTTCGAAGGGGTCAGAGATCTTGGATGGGGTTACCAGAATCTGATTGAAATTTTCCTCAATGAGCTGCGGCGCCATCCAGCGGATGGAAGACAGAACGTTCGATGCCAACAGCAATGTTGCGCAACCTGCCAACAGCCGCGAGATCGGCAAGTAAGTTGTTGGCCAAGAGCGCGTGGAGATTGAGGAGCGTGTAGCGATTGAAATCAATCTCATCGGCAGCGCCGACCAGGAACTCGATCGCGTCCTTGTGATTCAGGATCATTTGCGCTTCGAGATGCGCGCGCCCGGCAGCTTCTTCGCCAAATTCTATGAGTCGCCTGGTGTCGAGCAGCGAATAGGTGTTGCCTTCGAGACGGCTTGAATTCCAGGCAAGATCGATCAGTAGCCTGTTGAGGATTTGTTTGGCATAGGTGCCCGCAGGTTGATCGGCGATCTGTGGACGACCAACCGCATCATAGGGTCCAAAACCGAGCTATTGAGGACGCTTGTGGCCGGCCAAGGGCGGCAATCGGCGGCGATTGGCGAACCCAACCAATTTGATAATCGAGGGTTCGAAGCGATTGTTTCGCTTGAGATGAGTGTTGAGATTTTGGGAATGTATACGAGTTGGCGGAGAGAGAGGGATTCGAACCCTCGATGGAGCTTTTGACCCCATACTCCCTTAGCAGGGGAGCGCCTTCGGCCACTCGGCCATCTCTCCATGTTCCGCTCGCCACCGTGACTCGGCTCGCGGGAGCCGAGATGATACACGACTCCGCTAGCTACAGCGAGCACTAGAGGTATGAAAAGCCGAATCAGCGTACTGCCCGATGGGATGGACAGTACTCTCCGATAAAGCGATCTCGGACGGGAAATACTAGGATGGAAAAACCGGCACCACAGGCGCGCCGGTGAAGGATCAGCTCGAGGCACGTCCGTTAGGAACGTCCTTTTCGCGCTGAATCCGCTCATAGATTTCTTCGCGGTGCACCGTCACATGCTTGGGTGCATTGACGCCAATACGCACCTGATTGCCACGTACCCCAAGTACCGTCACCGTGACTTCGTCACCGATGACAAGGGTCTCCCCTACTCGCCGAGTCAGAATCAACATCTTTTGTCTCCTTACGATAACTGCCCTGTTCAATACTAGCCATCATGGCTACCGTGTCCTTATTGGCTTTTGTCATCGGCGCAGACTCAAGAAACTTGACGATTTTCCTCAGGTGTACGTTTTACTCCTTCTCTCAGCTCTACTTTGAAGCGTCGAGGCCAAACGCCGTGTGTAGTGCACGCACGCCAAGCTCCAGATACTTCTCATCGACGACCACCGAGATCTTGATCTCCGAAGTCGAAATCATGCGAATGTTGATGCCCTCATCGGCAAGCGCGCGGAACATGGTGGCAGCGATGCCCGCATGAGAACGCATGCCGACACCGACCAGCGAGATCTTCACAATGCGATCATCACCAATCACTTCACGCGCACCGAGCTCGGCACAGCTACGCCGCAGAATGGTGAGCGCTTTGTTGTAATCGTTACGATGTACGGTGAAAGTGAAATCGGCGCTCGCGTCTTCGGCGACGTTCTGCACGATCATGTCGATTTCGATATTGGCATCGGCAATAGGCCCGAGAATGCGGCTGGCAACCCCCGGCTGGTCTGGCACACCGAGCACAGTAAGCTTGGCTTCGTCACGATTGAATGCGATGCCTGAGATCAGGGCCTGTTCCATGCCTTCGTCCTCTGCGCTAATCAGGGTGCCGCCGCGATCATCAAAGGATGACAACACGCGTAACGGCACGTTGTACTTGCTAGCGAACTCGACGCTGCGGATCTGCAGCACCTTGGCACCAAGACTCGCCAACTCCAGCATCTCTTCGTAAGTCACGCGGTTGAGGCGCCGCGCCTGCGGCACCACACGCGGATCGGTGGTGTACACGCCATCGACATCGGTATAGATCTGACACTCATCGGCCTTGAGCGCAGCGGCAAGCGCAACCGCCGTGGTATCAGAGCCACCACGACCAAGCGTGGTGATGCTGCCATCACC
>JAITWN010000044.1 GCA_031285245.1 Chromatiales bacterium
AGGATTTCCCATTACGGTGGGAGCTTCAATCGCGGGGAATGCGGTGACGGAGCTTGCGCCTCCGACTGCGCCTGCGGGGTTGAGTGTGAAATAATTGCGGATAGTATTGTTTATTTGGCTGCTCATCAGCCCTCAGGCGATACGCCTGAGGGCTTTTTTGTATGATGTTGAGGGTTAAATCTATTTGAGCTGTGGAGATTGTCTCGTTCTTGTTGTAAAGATATGAAATCCGCCTTCAGTTCTGCGATGGTAACCATTTTGACTAGTGCACCGGTCAAGCCAATCATGAACCACCAGTATATTTCATACAAATCATGTCCGAAGAGTCCTAGGGAAAGTCGGACGATGATAAAGCCCGTAAGAGCGACGGCAACTTGCCGGATAAGTAACAAATCTTTGATTTGGCTGCGTTGATCTAAGCTAAGCTTGGTATCGGGGTTGTTTTCCGCAGGGCTCAGTTTTTCCAGAATGAAATTGGATTGCTTCTCTACATAGCGAAGCGATCTAAATAACGCGATGATTAACCCAATGAACACGATGAAGCCCGGTACTCCTAAATTGGTGGCTATTTCAAGATATAGATTGTGCGTATCTTGATCTCTTTTGAAGTAGTCGTGCCGAACAGCTGGAAAAGCGCCGACGCCAATTCCCAGCGGGTGTGCTGAAAAAATCGCAATGGCATCGGAGAGAATTTCCCCGCGAGCATCCATGGATCCGCCTTCGATCTCCTTGCCTGTAAAGATGGTATCGAATCGCGCGTAATATGCGTCAGGTATGAGTGGTGCGGCCACTGCCATAATCGCAGCAAGAACAGCTAGCGTGCGAAATCGAGAGCGCGATCGATAGATCATGTACGCCAGCCAAACTCCAAGCGCCACATAGGCTGTGCGAGATCCCGTAAAAATACTGACCGCTACAGCGCCGACTCCTGCAGTGCAAAGAACTGCTTTTATCAAGAGTGGGCTAATCGGCCATAATGGGACGCTGAAAGCCAGCGTGGACAGCTGAGTTCCGCCTAGCGAATTCGGATGATGATAGCTGGGGGTCGATCCATGCAGTCGTGGAACTCCTTGATTCTGCCAGACCATGGATCCGTTGAGATATCCAGCTATGCCTTCGTACGTCATTCTCATGAATGAGAGGAGATAAGCGGCTATAAAGTAGCGCAGAGCTTTAGGGGATGTAACAAAGCTAAATATCATGAAACTGAAGAGACCGAATTTCACCACGCGTTCGACAAATACTTCCCAGGAAATCACGAAGTAATATGATGAAACGGTTTGAATAAACATCACTAGAACGAATGCGGATACCCAACCTGCGAGTTTTGGCGATGGTGCAGAGAGTTTTGGCTGTGGTGGTTTGTGGCGTAGTTGCATGAGTATTGCAGCGCCAACCAGGATGGCGCCAATAATCGCTTCAAACCTTATGGCACCGAGAACGGGGAATCGATAGCCTCCTTGCAGGTATCGAAAAAGGACAAACCCGAGGAACAGCCACAGGATGAGCGTAGGGGCGGTTGGATAATCCGGCGCTGAATTCTGTTCGCGCTGTTTTGGTTTACTATCCAATTGCGTTCCCTTTTATTGTTAGTATTTCCAAAGATGAAATTCTGCCATCAGATTCTGTCCCGTCCTAATTCAGCGACGTTTAACGTTGCTTTGTTAGGCAGTGTATCGGCGGGTCGCCATGATAACCGACATGGGCAGGCTGTGCTTGCGGTTTGAAGCCAGTCAAGCCATTGCTGCAGAAAGCTGATGATTTGTTCTTCGGTGACTGTGTCAAAGCTCTTTCGGCGGTGGGGTTGGGTTCTAAAACTCGGTGCCTCAAGATGAGGGCGGGCAGGGCGTTGTTGCTGCGGATTACTTTGAAGCGAGGCCAAGTCCATCACGCGTGCCATACGCTAGGCGCGTTCCTGCCCTCGTCGCTAGCGGTTAGATTACTCCATCGCCCACCCGATGGCGTTCGGTCCATCGCGCGGTTTCGGTGCCAGCCACGATTAGCGGGATGCTTCCAAATAGACCGCCTTCATAGATTCGATTGGGCAGGAGCCAAGCTGAGTTGAGCCCTTCATCGAAATAGTCGATGGCCCAGGTGAAGTGTGCCTCGCCATACATCTGTGGTAGATCCGCAGGCCCACAAGGTCCTTTGAAGTTCAAGCTTGGTGTTGAGGTGGCTTCATTTTCGAAATTATCGAATTCGTGCAGAGCAGGCTGTCCCCGAATGATTACTTCGACAAGCCCCGGATTAGCTCGCGCGATAGAGCTCAGTGACGATGCACGGTTCTCGAGATCACAGCGATTCAGCAATAACAACCTTCATCAGTTCCTTCCATGCTGCGAGATAGGTTGGTTTGTACTGAATGGCCTTTGCATAACAGAACATGCTGCGCCATGGTTTGCGTTCTGTTGCGCGTAGTGTGCTGCCGAGTCCGGTATAGGTGTGTGCCCATGCCCTGAGTCTGGTTTCTTTATGTACGGCGCCCGGGAAGTCCCGCAGAAATTGATGCATGATTTTGATGCCGTTTGTATAGACCTTTTCGTGTTGGCTGGTTATCTGACCAGGCCAGATTCTATAGAGCAGGGTCGGTGTTGATACGTACCCAAAGGCGTAGCGTGTGGAGAAGCGTAGCCATAGGTCATAATCAAGGCCCGTCACCAGCGATGTGCTGAACGTTCCCATTTCCTCGAAGCATTTCCGTTTTACGAGCGTGCTCCCATAGGGAATGAAGTTACTGATGAACAGTCGATTCGTAATGAAGCCGCTGTGTAGCGGTGTTTCAACGACACCAAGAGAGTTTCCCGCCTGGTCCATATAGCGTAGCGGGGAGTACATGACTGCGACGTTATTCATGCGCTCGATGGCGGCAACTTGCAATTCGAGTTTTTCGGAAATCCACGCATCATCGTCGTCTAGAAAGGCGATGTAATATCCGCGAGCGAGCGAGATACCGAGATTGACGGCGGTGCCTTGGCCGGCATTGCTTTGTTTGACGATTCTTACCCGAGGGTCTTTTTCAAAGCGCTTGAGAACTTCTTGGGTGTTGTCGATTGACCCATCGTCGATGATGATCAATTCCAGATTTTGGTAGGTCTGGCACAGTACGGAAGCAACCGCTTGCGGCAGATAGGCAGCCCGGTTGCAAGTCGCGATGATTACGCTGACGAGGGGGCTGTTGTTCACGGATCCTTTCATGCGTCTCACCACTGAATCCTCATGCGCGTCATTGTGCGGTTGAAGTCGTCCGTGGCCTTGCTGCGGGAAGTAAGCTTTTGCCAATGCCTGTTGGGTGTCTGCGCGCCATCATAGAGCGTTTTTTTTTGCTGATATGTTGGGATTATCCCTTACTGAGGCTTGATGGAGGCTGTCGCTTGCTTGTGTCAGCGTAAATATTCAGTTGCCTGCCAGGTCGTTCGGTTGCGTTTCGCCTGGGCTTGCCAGTACTATGCGCGCCCATGTTTTCTATGCTTTGGGTCCGATGCTTGTGTGTGCGGGCCTGCCTCTCTGTGAGAGCTGGATTTGTGGTTCTTTCCTGCCTTCACGGGCGTTACTGATTGAGTCGGAATGTAGTGGGCGCTGCTATGCGCAACGTTCTGGCGACATCAGTTTGTGTCTGAACGGTCGATAATTTGTGGCCAACGAGTGGCCATGATAGGCGCCCTGGCGCCAGAGTTTATGCCAAGAGGCCTTTAATGAAGGATTGCGATAATCAGGCAGCGCGGGATCCGAACTCGGTTTGTTTCATTACTCAGACTGGCGCGGTTGGTGGTGTTGCGATACACACCATGAGACTGATGGAAGCGCTGCTGTCGCGAGGCTATCGCATTGAGCTCATACAGTGCCGTTATCACGGATTCGATAGTTGGCACGAAGGGCTTGCGAGCACCGCTAGAAAGGCGGTTTCCATTCTGCACGTAGGTTTTCATGTCAACGCCCCCCCTGGGGCATGGCGCCCGGTAATGGGGGCGCTGAATAGTGCGACGCTCATCTTCCCGAAGGGCGGTAATTTCATGGGTGGAATAGGGCTGTTGCGCCTCTGGCGGCGTACGTTCAGCCATTTGTACTTCATAGAGCATCTCGAGGCTCCTCCTGTGCCGGAGCGATCTTCAGCTCGCTATTTCGGTGTTATTCCTGGGCTCGGTTTGTGGTGGTACAAGCGCTGGCTGACGCACAAAGTGCGTGCTTGGTATGCGAATCGTCTGGTGGACCGGATCATCGCAGTCAGCGAGAAGGTCAAGGGGCGGTTGCTGGAGGATTGGCAATACACGCCAGGCAAGATCGTTGTCGTTCGCAACGGGGTTTATTGGCAGCATTTCATCCGCGATGAAGAGCGGGGGCACGCCTGTCGCGTCCGATGCGATATTCCTTCGGACGGGTTTGTGTTCGGCATGGTCACTAGGCTAAGTGAGGAAAAGGGCATTGATATTGCCCTTCGCGCGCTACGGTATGCGATGGATAGCGTGCTAGGTCGTCGCCCTTATTTGCTGATAGCGGGCGGGGGGCCGCAGGCTAACGAACTTCAGGCGTTAAGTGCTGCGTTAGGGGTAGATGAGAACGTCCGATTCATCGGCTTTATTTCTGATGTGCGCGATGTTCTCTTTGCTTCCGATGTGATTCTGTTTTCGAGTCGCTTGGAAGGATTGCCGCTTGGTTTGCTCGAAGGTATGGCCGCGGGATGTGTGCCTGTGGTGACGCAGGTCAGTGGTATGCCGGAGGTGGTGGATAGCTCAGAGATCGGGTTTGTTGTTTCCCCCGAGAGCCCGGTCGAGCTTGGCGAGGCCATGAAAAACGTCATGACGCTTGATCGTGATGCATTTGAGCGGCTTCGGAATAATGCGGTACAGCGAGTTCGAGAGAATTTCGATGCTGCGAAAAGCTATGTAGCTATCCTCGATGTGTGTGGATTGCGGGGAGAGCAAAAAGCGAGTGTCGAAAGTCTGAATATATGCACGCAGCAGAGCGATCGTTCATAGCGCTCAGCGCGATGCTGAAATCTAGTGTGTATTATAGTGTCCGCCTGTGCGGTCGATAATCTGCTGCTGGTTCAGCAATTAGATATAGCGACTCAAAAACATGTCTGATTCAATTCATAGTGAAATTCAGTCTAGTTCCAGCATACAAATTCGCCCCTCCAGAGGACTCCTTGATCTGGAGCTCGGTGCCGTATGGCGCTATCGCGAACTGCTTTATTTTCTGGTGTTGCGCGAAATCAAAGTGCGTTATCGCCAAGCTGTACTGGGGGTAGCCTGGGCGGTGATACAGCCGCTCTTTGCGGTGGTGGTGTTTACCGTGATCTTTGGTCATTTCGCCAAGTTCCCTTCCGATGGCGTGCCCTATGCGGTCTTTGCCTTCGCCGCGACTTTGCCATGGGCGTATTTCGCGGAAGCAACGCAGCGCAGTGCTAATGGTCTGGTTACGGATGCCAGCCTTGTGAGCAAGGTGTATTTCCCGCGGCTGATTCTTCCGCTCGCGATGGTGGCGGCGCCGCTCGTCGATTTTCTGTGTGCCTTTGTCGTTTTTCTCGGCGTGCTGGCTTGGTACGGTATTTCGCCCACGCTGAATCTGGTGTTTCTACCGGTGCTGCTGTTCATCGCCATGATGCTGGCCTTGGCGATTGGGCTTTTGCTCGCGCCTATCAATGTTCGCTTTCGCGACGTCAGACATACCTTGCCGTTCATCATTCAAATCTGGATGTATGCCTCACCGATCGTCTATCCGTTGAGTATGGTGCCGGAGCAGTGGCGCGGTCTCTACAGCTTGAATCCGATGGTGGGCGTGATTGAAGGTTTTCGTTGGGTATTGCTGGGTACAGAGCATCCTGATTTCGTTTCCATGGCGATTAGCATGGTCATCATCGCAGCGGCGCTTTTCGCTGGCCTGGTCTATTTCAAGAAGCACGAACGCGCATTTGCGGACATCATATGAGTGATCAAGCGGCAATCGTCGTAAAAGGACTGGGCAAACGTTATCGTCTTGGCCTCGCGCGCGGGCGCCATGACACGATGATTGACCTGATTGCTGCGCGCACGCGCGATCTTTTCCGCGGCAGCAAGGAGCGTGAAGAGGCCAATGGCCAGGAGCATTTCTGGGCACTGCGCGATGCCAATTTCACCATCAATCGCGGCGAGAATGTCGGCATCATCGGCCTCAACGGCGCGGGCAAGAGCACGCTGCTGAAAATGCTTTCCCGTATCACTTACCCCACTGAGGGCTCAGCCGAGATCAATGGTCGGCTCGGCGCGCTGCTGGAAGTGGGAACGGGTTTTCATCCTGAGCTCACTGGACGCGAGAACATCTTTCTCTATGGCGCGATCCTCGGCATGAGCAAGGCGGAAATCGTGAGAAAATTCGATTCCATCGTCGAATTCGCCGAGATTCCCAAATTCATCGATACGCCGGTCAAGCGTTATTCGAGCGGTATGTACGTGCGCCTCGCATTTTCCGTCGCTGCTCACCTTGATCCAGAAATTCTGCTCCTCGATGAAGTGCTGGCTGTTGGTGATTTGCCGTTTCAGCGCAAGTGCATGGAATTCGCGAAGAGCCTTCAGGCCAAGGATGCGACCATCCTGTTCGTGTCGCACAATATGTTCAGCATCAAAAACATGTGTGAGCGTGTGATTTACCTGAAGAAGGGGCAGATTCAGTATGACGGCTCGGTGGAAGAGGGCATCGCACGCTATGAGAAAGATGGCCAGTTGGGCAAGCTCTCTTGGGGCAGAAAGGATGCGCCTGAGAACTGGCCGATCTTCCTTGAGCGCTTTGAATTGCTGGATGAGCAAGGCGCTGAGCGGGCGGTGTTCGATTTCGGTGAGCGCGTGAGGATGCGACTGCATTTTGAGGTGCGCGAATCTTTACGTAACCCGAATGTGATCGTCCTTTTCGAGCGTTCCGATGGTGTCGCGTGCTGCAATTTCAGCAGTGTCGCCGATGGCCTCAGTCTGGACGGTGTGAGTGGCGGTACGGTGGCTGTCGAGCTGCTGACTCCGCCGCTGAAGCTGGTGTCAGAGTTGTATTCAATTCAAGTGATCGTGCGTGAGAACGGTTACCAGGACGTTCTATGTGCACAGATGGCTTCCAGCTTTCATGTCCGGCATGAACTGTACGACATGCATTTCGGTGTGTTCCACGAGTCGGGGACTTGGGCTCGGGGTAAAGGTCAAGCAGTGCCGGTGGTGAAGGAGCGTTTGTATGAAGCCCAATAGAAGCGCCATCTATCGTCGTTTCTGGGACGTTGGTCCGCGTCGTTGCGGTAAACCGTGAAGCCGATATCTGCCCTCATCCGGACTTGGAACAGTGAGCGAACGCTTGAGAGGACTTTCGTATCGCTGCAACAGCAGGAGCCGGCTATTGATGAGTATATCGTCGTCGATTCTGGGTCGACTGACGGTACCTTGACGATTGCGCAGCAATATGGTGCCAAGATACTCAGGTATCCCGAGGGCGAAGCATTCAATTATTCTCGCGCGCTGAATATCGGGATGGCTGCGGTCAGGAATGATCTTGTTTTGATCATCAGTTCTCACGTGGAACTACTGTATCCGGACGTGGTGAGACTCATGGCGCGTTATCTTGAGGAGTTCAGCGCGGCTGGATCCTATTGCACGTTCACGAAAGCTGAGCGTGTAAATAAGGAGGCGTCTGATCTGGCTCGCGGGAAATTGGTCTCCGTCATATTCAAAGGCAATTTCGATGGGCACAATGGGCTGTGGAATGCATTATCGCTAGTGGCGAAGTCTGCCTGGCGCGAGCATCCCTTCAGCGAAGACATTCCTCGGGCGGAAGATCAGGAATGGGCGCAGTGGCAATACCTGCACGCAAGCAAGCCAACCGTACAGATCAGAAATGCCGGGGCGACTTATAACAACCCTTACACCAACGTAAAGAAGGACGCGCTTGATTACGCGGTGATTGCTCATCGCTTGATGCCATCCATGGCGACATGGCCGGCAATATTTCGGCTTGGATTGAGCGCGACTTGGGCTGGCTTACGTGGTCGTACGGATGTGGCGTCCCGTCTTTATTTATGTGCTTGGGAGACGGCACGCGCGCATTTTGATACTAGCCATTGGCATGCGCTTGGGCATATGAAAAGCAACGCTGGCGGTATGGCGCCAACAGTTTGCAGCCGTAAGGATCGCGCATGAGTCGTGTTGATGTGGTCGTGCCTTGCTACAACTATGCACGCTATCTCAGGCGTAGCGTGGAAAGCGCGTTGTCGCAATCGGGCGTTGATGTTCGTGTGTTGATCATCGACGATACTTCATCCGATGAAACGCCTGAGGTTGGGCGACAACTGGCTGACGTGGATCCGCGCGTGGAATTTCGTCGGCACGAGGTCAATCGCGGACATATCGCTACCTACAACGAAGGGTTGCTTGAGTGGGCATCCGCTGAGTATTCGCTGTTGCTGTCAGCCGATGATGCCTTGGTGCCTGGCGCTTTGCGGCGTGCCACCGAACTCATGGATCGTAACCAGGATGTTGTTATGACCTATGGTCTGGCGATTATGGCGCAAGATCTCGATCTTGCTCATGTTGACCCGGTGACGCATGTCAATGAAGAGAGCCAGGTGTTGACGAGCGCGCAGTTTCTGCGTCGTTGTTGCAGCCATGGGAATCCAGTGCCTACGCCAACCGCGGTGACGCGCACGGCTATTCAGCACGCCATTGGTGGGTACCGTCCCTATCTTCCGCACTCCGGTGATATGGAAATGTGGATGCGGTTTGCGGCCAATGGCTCTATCGGCGTAGTGCGCGCAGTGCAAGCTCTTTATAGAAAGCACGATACCAACATGAGCCACCAATATCATTCTGCTCAGCTCGGTGATCGGCGAGAAGTGATTCAGGCTTGCGAGGAATTCTTTTCGAAGTGGGGTGGGCGGTTTCCCGATGCCGATGAATGGCTCAGAGCGGGGCGAGTGCGAATCTGTGATAGCGCGCTCGGGACGGCAACGTGGGCCTTCGATGTTGGCGATAGGGAGCAAGCTTTAGCCTGCTTCAGGTTTGCGGAAGAAATCTATCCGTCTGTGCGTTGGTCGAATCCGTGGCTGCGTCTACGCGTCAAATTGGCTGTTGGTAACGCGGTATGGCGCAAGGTGAGTCCGGTGCTTGGCTTTGTAAGGACGTTCGGAATGACAAGAGACGATTCATCGACAGGCACGGGCAGCTCGTCAAAGCTGATCGGATGGTGGCCTGCCTGATGAGAGACAAAAGGCGGCACGTTTTTTGAATTCAATTTCGCGTAATTACGGTTAGATGGAAAAACCTTAAATAGACTCAACAGAGCGACCCATGATCTCCGACTCCGTCAAACTCAGCAAAACCGCCGTGATTTTCCAGCCTAGCTTGGTCAACCTCTATGGTTGCACCATCGGTGATGGCACTAAGATCGGCGCTTTCGTTGAAATTCAAAAGAACGCCGAGATTGGCGCGAACTGCAAGATTTCCAGTCACACCTTCGTCTGCGAGGGGGTGCACATTGAAGATGGCGTCTTTGTCGGTCACGGTGTGATGTTCATCAATGATCTCTACCCGAGTGCCGTTAACGAAGACGGTGGTTTGCAGACTGAAGCCGATTGGCATGTGGTTAGAACCCACGTCAAAGCGCGCGCTTCGATCGGCAGCAATGCCACGATCATGGGTGGCGTGATGATTGGTCAGGGAGCGTTGGTCGGTGCGGGCGCTGTGGTTACCAAGGACGTGCCGGATTACGCCATTGTTGCGGGCGTGCCGGCGCGGATTACGGGTGATGTTCGAAAAAAGAAACTCAAGGATAGGGAAAAATAATGGTCAACATCGCAGTCATCGGGTATGGCTATTGGGGGCCGAATCTGGTCAGAAATTTCGCGGAGCTGAATGGCGCCGCCGTGGTCGGTGTTTCCGATCAGGATCAGAAAAAGCTGGACGTGGTGCAGCGCCGCTATCCCAGCATCAAAACCACGACGCGTTTTCAGGATCTGCTCGATGATCCGTCGGTCGATGCGGTTGCGATCGCAACGCCGGTGAGCACGCATTTCGAACTCGGCATGGCTGCGCTGCGCGCGGGCAAACATGTGTGGATCGAAAAGCCGATGACGGAAACGTCCATGCAGGCGCGTAAGCTGATCGAAGAAGCCGAGCGTCGCGAGCGCGTGCTGTTTGTGGATCACACCTTTGTTTATACCGGTGCGGTGCGCAAGATGGGCGAGCTTATTCGCAGCGGCGATCTTGGCAAGATCTACTACTATGATTCCACGCGCGTGAACCTGGGTCTCTTCCAGCGTGACGTCAACGTGATTTCTGATCTCGCGGTGCATGACTTCTCCATTCTTGATTACCTGCTGGGCGAGCATCCGGTGGCGGTGTCGGCGAGCGGTATCAATCACTTTCCCGGCACGCCGGAAAATCTCGCCTATATCACGCTGTTCTATGATTCAGGCACGATCGCGCATATCAACGTGAGCTGGCTTGCGCCGGTGAAGGTGCGCCAGATTCTGGTCGGTGGCAGCAAGAAGATGATCACCTACAACGACCTTGAGCCGAGTGAGAAGGTGAAAATCTACGACAAGGGCATCAGCTTCACTGATGATCCGCAGAAGATTTACGAGATGCGCGTGGGTTATCGCACCGGCGATATGCTGGCGCCCAAGCTGAATGAGTCGGAAGCGCTGCGCGTTGGCGCCGAGCACTTCGTCGATTGCATTGTGAACAGCAAAACGCCCGAGACCAGCGGGCAGCTCGGTATGCACGTGGTCGAGATTATCGAAGCGGCAACGAGTTCGATGCGTGGCAAGGGCGAAACCGTTTATATCCAGAAAGGTAAAAAAGCATGATTCCGTTTGTCGATCTCAAGGCGCAATACGCCTCTATCAAGGATGAAATTGGGCCGGCAATCCAGGGCATTCTGGATACCTGTCAGTTCACGCTCGGCAATGAAGTCGCCGCATTCGAAAAAGAATTCGCGACCTACTCGCAGGCTGAGCATGGCATCGCCGTCAACACTGGCACCAGCGCGTTGCATCTTTCGTTGCTTACCGCCGGCATCGGCGCGGGTGATGAAGTCATCACCGTGCCGTTCACTTTCGTTGCGACCGTTGCCGCGATTTACTACTCGGGCGCAAAGACGGTGTTCGTCGACATCGATCCGGTTTCTTTCACCATGGATCCGGCCAAGCTCGAAGCGGCGATCACGCCGAAGACCAAGGCTATTATCCCTGTGCATCTGTATGGCCAGAGCGCCGACATGGATCCGATCCTCGCGATTGCGAAGAAGCACAATCTGGTCGTCATCGAAGATGCGTGCCAGGCACATGGCGCTGAATACAAAGGTCGCCGCGCCGGCAGTATGGGCGACTTCGGTTGCTTCAGTTTTTATCCCGGCAAGAATCTCGGCGCGTACGGCGAAGGTGGCTTGGTGACTACCAATAACGCTAAATACAACCATACGCTGCGTATGCTGCGCGATTGGGGCGCGGAGAAGAAATATCAGCACGTGCTCAAAGGCTATAACTACCGCATGGAAGGCATCCAGGGCGCGGTGCTGCGCGTGAAGATGAAACATCTTGAGAAGTGGACCGAGGCACGTCGCGCCGCGGCTGCACGCTATGACAAAGCCTTCGCGGGCAGCAAAGTGGCAGCACCTGCTGCCATGTCGTGGGGGCGTCACGTCTATCACATCTATGCCATCCGCACTAAAGCACGCCAGCAGTGGCAGGACGCTTTGCAGGCGCAGGGTATTCAGACCGGTATTCATTACCCGATCCCGGTGCATTTGCTGCCGGCGTATGCAGACCTTGGTTACAAGGTGGGTCAGTTCCCGCATTCGGAGCAGGCTGCAAATGAAGTGTTGTCGCTGCCGATGTTCCCGGAGCTGACATCGCAACAGATCGAGACCGTAGCGAACGCCGTCAAGGCGCTGGCTTCGGCGTAAACGCCTGCAATTTCCGTGTCCGGTATGCAACCATCCCGCGATTTGCTGATCTTTCCCTGCAACGGGAATGGTCTCGAAGCGCTCGATTGTTTGACGCCGGACTTGCGCTTCATCGGTTTCGTCGACGATACGCCGGCGAAGCAGCAAGCGGGAATGATGGGCTTTGCGGTGCTTGCGCGTGAGGCATTGGTGCAGCACGCGCAGGCACAAGTGCTGGCAGTGCCGGGTAGTCCGACTTCGTACAAAGAACGGCTGCGTATCATCGCGAGCCTCGGTATCGATCCCGCGCGTTTCGCGACGTTGATCCATCCGAGTGCGCAGGTCTCGCCGCGCGCGCGCATCGGCAGGAATGTGCTGGTGATGGCGGGCGCAGTGATTACCAGCAATGCGGTGATCGGCGATCACGTCTGCGTGCTGCCAAACAGCGTCATTCATCACGATACGGTGATCGGTGAAGGCAGCCTCATCGGCTCGAACGTCACCATCGCCGGTAGCGTGAAGGTCGGTCGACAGTGCTACATAGGCAGTGGCACCAGCATCATGAATGGTTTGGAAATCGGCGACGGTGCGTTGCTTGGGCTCGGTACCAACGTGATCCGCAGCGTAACGCCAGGAAGCCGAGTGGTTGGCAATCCGGCCCGGCCGCTTTGAGCCGGATGGTTAGGGCCTCTGAAAGCCCTCTGTCATTGCGAGCGAAGCCGAAGCAATCCCCCGCGAGTCTGGATTGCCACGGGGCTAGCGCCCCTTGCAATGACGAGGCAGGGTTTTTTCAGATCTTCCTTAATTTCCACACAACAGATATACGGATGAGCAGATAGCAATGGACATCAACGGCGCAAAAATTCTTATCACGGGCGGCTGCGGTCTGGTTGGCTCAACTACCATCGATCAGCTGCTGCGCAATCATTCGCCGAAGCAGATCGTCATTCTCGATAACCTCGTGCGTGGGACGCTCGCGAACGTGGAAGCGTCGTTGAAAGATCCGCGCGTCAAGCTCGTGCAGGGCGATATCCGCGATCTCAATACGGTGCGCAAAGTCACTGAAGGCATGGATGCGGTGATCCACATGGCGACGCTGCGCATCACCGCGTGTGCCGCTGAGCCGCGCGAAGCGATGGAAGTGATGTGCGATGGCAGCTTCAATGTTGTCGATGCCGCGCGCGAGATGGGCGTGAAGAAAGTGGTGTCGGCTTCATCCGCATCGGTCTACGGCCTCGCTGATATTTTTCCGACACGCGAAGATCATCATCCTTACAACAATCGCACTTGGTATGGCGCGACCAAAGTCTGGCTGGAAGGTTTGCATCGTTCCTATTACGACATGTTCCAGCTCCCTTATGTGTGCCTGCGCTATTTCAATGTGTACGGGCCGCGCATGGATATCCACGGCAAATACACTGAGGTGCTCATCCGCTGGATGGAGCGCATCGCCAGTGGTCAGCCGCCGCTGATTCTTGGCGACGGCAAGCAGACCATGGATTTCGTTTACATCGACGATGTTGCGCGCTCGAATATTCTTGCGCTGCAATCTGATGTTTCTGATGATGTCTTCAATGTCGCAAGCGGCACTGAGACCAGTCTCAATGATCTGGCAGCAGCGCTGCTGCGCGTCATGGGGTCGGATCTCAAGCCTGAGTATGGGCCGGAGCGCAAGGTCAATCCGGTATCGCGGCGCCTCGCTGACATCAGCCATGCGCAGCGTCTGCTTGGTTTCAATGCGGAAATCGGACTCGATGAAGGTCTGCGTCGTCTGGTGAACTGGTGGCGTGCGAACAAGGTGGCATCATGATCCCGATTGCAAAACCCCTGATGGGCGAGGAAGAGGCGGACGCTGCGCGTCGCGTCATTCTGAGCGGCTGGATTACGCAAGGGCCTGAGGTCGCGGCCTTCGAGAAAGAATTCGCTGCGTTTGTGGGTGCGTCGCATGCTTGTGCGGTGTCGAACTGCACCACCGCGCTGCATCTCGCATTACTTGCAGCGGGCGTTGGCCCGAGCGATGAAGTCATCACGGTGAGTCATTCCTTTATTGCAACCGCCAATGCGGTGCGCTATTGCGGTGCAACGCCGGTATTCATCGACGTCGATGCGCGCACTTTCAACATGGACCCAGCGCTGATCGAGCAGGCGATCACGGCGCGCACGCGCGCCATTCTGTGCGTGCATCAGATTGGCATGCCGTGCGATCTCGCCGCGATCATTGCCATCGGCAAGCGCTACGGCCTGCCGGTGATCGAAGATGCAGCGTGCGCGATCGGCACCGAGATCCGCTGGAACGGCGTATGGGAGCGCATCGGCAAGCCGCATGCGGACATCGCCTGTTTTTCCTTTCATCCACGCAAGATCGCCAGCACCGGCGACGGTGGCATGATCACCACCGCGAATGCCGAGTGGGATCAGAAATTCCGCCTACTGCGCCAGCATGCGATGAGCGTACCGGATACCGTCCGTCACGGGTCGAGCGCGGTGATCTTCGAGTCGTATCCTGAGCTCGGCTACAACTATCGCATGACCGACATTCAGGCTGCGGTGGGGCGCGAGCAGTTGAAGCGTTTGCCGGCCATCATCAAACAGCGGCGCGCGCTGGCTGAGGAATATACGCAGCGTCTGGCAGGTATTCCGGGCCTCGGTTTGCCCTACGAGCCTGATTACGCGCGTTCCAACTGGCAGAGTTACTGCGTGCGTTTGCCTGCGAAGGCCGATCAGCGTGCGGTGATGCAATCCATGCTGGATGCGGGTGTCAGCACGCGCCGCGGCATCATGTGTAGCCATCGTGAAGGCGCTTACAGTGGACACTCCTTGCGGCATTCACTGAAGCAGTCTGAACTTGTGCAGGATCGTTGTGTGCTGATCCCCCTCTACTCGCAAATGACCAGCGCAGAGCTGGGGCAAGTGGTCGACGCGCTGCGGGTGGCTTGCACCGCGTGATGGGCTGGCCATTGCTGAGGCGAGAACCGCGTCACTAGATTGGCTTGTGGTGTGGTGGTGGTTGTGCAGACGCTTTAGAATAGATCGCTGTGATACCACTATTGTCCTTCTCCCGGCCAGGATTGCAGGGGGTAGGGCCGAGTATCGAGGGCGCCATGGTTTGAGCGCGGTCTCGATAGGCTAGTAGTGGTTTTGTAAATCTTTAAATACACGGCTACTTGCCGTGTCAGCTCGCGTCTCAGAGGGATAGCAATGCCCGCATATTTTTCCAGAATGCCGAAACTCTTCGTCTTGTCGATTTTCTTCCTGTTTTCACTCTATTCCGCTATCGCTAATGCAGCCTGCCCCTGTAGTGTCTGGGACTCTGCGGCGACGCCGGCTGTGTCAGCGACTCATGATGATGACGCGGTTAGCCAGGGTATCGAGCTTGGCATGAAGTTCCGCACGACTGAGGACGGCAACATCACGGCTATCCGTTTCTACAAGTCGAGCGAGAATACTGGGACGCATACGGGCACGCTGTGGTCGGCGAGTGGCACGTCGCTTGGGACGGTGACATTCACGGGCGAGACGGCTTCGGGTTGGCAAGAAGCAGCGCTGGCAACGCCGGTGGCGGTGACGGCGGACACGGTGTACGTAGTTTCCTATCACACCGCGACGGGCTTTTACTCATCGACGAGCGGTTACTTTACCGCGACGGGTGTAGACAACGGTTCACTCCACGCGCTCAAGGATGGCGAGGACGGCGAAGCAAATGGCGTATTCCTTTATGGACCGAGCGGATTTCCGAACCAGTTTTTTCAAGGTGGCAACTACTGGGTAGATGTGGTGTTCGATAGTGGCGTAGACACTACGGCGCCGACGGTGACAGGGCGGGTGCCGGTTGCGAGTGCAACCGGGGTGTCTCCGAGTCTGGAGGTGCAGGCGAGTTTTAGCGAGTCGCTGGATCCAGCGACGGTGAGTAATCTGACATTCGAGCTGCGCGATGCGGGTAACAATTCAGTGCCGGCGCAGGTTACGTACGACGCGGGTTATAGGGTGGCACGGTTACTACCGTTGAACCTGTTGGGTTTAGGGCAGGTGTATACAGTGATCTTGCGTGGTGGGCTGACTGGCTCGCCAATCACAGACGTGGCGGGTAATGCGCTTGCAGCCGATGTTTCGTGGAGCTTCACCATCGCCACGACATCTCCTTGCACAGCGAATAAAGTTGCGGCTGAAAACTGTCTTCTCGGCTCACCGCAGAGCGAGTGGGATGTCGTAGGCGCTGGTGATCCTTCAATTCAGGGTTTTGCCACTCAGTTCAGTCTCAATCACGGCGAGACGGTGCGTTTCAAAGTG
>JAITWN010000052.1 GCA_031285245.1 Chromatiales bacterium
CAAGTGCGTTGGCGTTGGGTTTGGCTGCAAGTGCCTATCTCGCGTGGGCGGTATTGCTGAATGTACCCGCGCAGCCGCGTGTCAGCATCGGTACGCCGATCGCGATCGAGATTGCGCCAGCGGGCGCATTGGAACCGGTGTTTGCTGATCAGCCTGTGCAGGAGAGTGCGCTTTCTCTGCCGGTTACGTCCGCTGCATCGCCCGCGCGTGCACCAGAGCCGGTGTTGGCGCAGCAGACGCTTTCTGCCGATGCGGCCGCGCCAGTGGTCAATGCTGTTGCAGTGACATCTTCAGCTTCTCGCCCCATTGCTGAGGGCCAGTCACGGCTCAGCGATCGTGACTGGCTGCTCGCGCAGGATCCTACACGTTACACCGTTCAGCTTGGGAGTGCGCTCAGCCAGGAAAAAGCTTCAGCGTTCGTCGACAAATATAGCCTGCAGGGACGCGTCGTGGCGGTGAAGGTGGTGCGTGGTGGTAATAGCAATTACATCGTGCTGTATAACAGCTATGCCACGCTTGCTGATGCCGCGCGCGGCATCGAGAGTTTACCGGCGGGACTACGCAAGAATGTTCCGTTCGCGCGGCGCATCTCCGCGGTGCGGGCGATGATAAAGGAAGGCTAGAGAAGTAACGCGCAGAGAAAAAGCCGGGCCGTCGCCGCGTATTATAGCGACGGCCCGGAAGCAAACTTCAGGTACGGCTCTTTTCCATCAGGTCATGGATGATCGGACGCAGCACGATCTCCATGGCGAGTCCCATCTTGCCGCCGGGTACCACCATGGTATTCGGGCGCGACATCCAGGAATCCTTGATCATCCCAAGGTAATACGGGAAGTCATGCTTTTCCGGGAAGCGGAAGCGGATCACCACGAAGCTTTCATCGAGCGTCGGAATGTCTCGGGCGATGAAAGGATTGGAGGTATCGACGACCGGCACGCGCTGGAAATTAATATCGGTGCGCGAGAACTGCGGGGTGATCGTATTCACGTAGTCCGGCATGCGACGCAAGATAGCGTCGGTGACGGCTTCGGCGGAATAACCGCGCATCATCGTGTCGCGATGGATTTTCTGGATCCACTCTAAGTTGACGATCGGCACCACGCCGATGAGCAGATCCACCCACTTGGCGACATTGGCGGTCTCGGTGGTGACACCGCCATGCAGACCTTCGTAGAACAGCAGATCGCTGCCGAGTGGGATGTCTTCCCATGGCGTGAACGTGCCGGGCTGCTGCCTGTAGGGTTCGGCTTCGCCTTCATCGTGCAGGTACTTGCGCGTGCGGCCGGTGCCGATTTCGCTGTAGCTGCGGAAAAGGCTTTCCAGCTCTTCGAACAGATTGGCATCTGGGCCGAAATGGCTGAGCGTCTTGCCTTCAGTTAAGGCTGTTGCCACCGCTTTTTTCATCGATACGCGATCGTAGCGATGAAACGCATCGCCTTCGACGATGGCTGCTTTGATGCCTTCGCGCCGGAACAGATGCTCGAAAGATGCCTTCACCGTGCTGGTACCCGCGCCGGACGAGCCGGTGACCGCGATGACGGGGTGTTTGACTGACATGACACTTCTCTCCTGACAAATATGAACGATCGAATCGGGTGGGAGGTGCCAGAACCGCGTGCAGCAGAAACCGCGCCTGGCATTGCTGGCTTCTGCCCGTCGGCAGTAGACCTGAACGGATTCCCCCGGTAAGACGGCTCAGACGTTTCCGGTGCGCGGCGGTGTAAGCGCATACCGGGCGGCTGTATTTTTGGCGGATTCTACAGAAAAAAACCGATATTTTCACCAATGAAGAGCGGTGCGTGGCGTGGTGGCGGGCTTGTGTTGCGCTTGCCGCAGTGCCATGATCGCTACCCGGGGAGGATGAAAGATGCGTCAAGTCCGTGGAATCACATACTTATTGTTGATGTTGGCGGCCCTGTTGGCGGGCTGTGCGGGCTCGCGCGTCGATAGCGCTCACCCGCTGCTGACGCATGATGCCAAGGCCGCGCGCGTGTATTTCATCCGGCCGTTCACCGATCGCCCGATGGGTTTTGCGGATAACGCTATCGCCGTGGAAGTCGATCGCGTGTCGCTGCTGAAGCTGGTGAAAGGCGAATACACCATGTCCTATATCAACCCCGGCGCGGTGTTCTTCACCGTTCATTCCGATACCAGCTGGGGGCCAGAATTTCTGCCGAAGAAAATGACGCGCTCAAAGCGTTTTCAATTTGCGCCTGGGGAAACGTACTTCGTGGTCTTTCGGCCGATTGATGGCGAGTTTCGCGGCGTGAATTTCGATATGGCGAGCGTGAGCCTCGAAGATGCGCGTGAGCTTTCCCGCCATCTGCGCGTCGCCGGTAGCGCAGCGCGCTCCGAGCCGATCGACGAGCTTTAAACCAGCAGCTTAAAGCGGTCGCTCGCGTTCAGCGACGATGACCACCCGCATATTGCGTACGCGTTCGAAATCAGGCGCCGGGATGCTGATTTCGCGGCGTGCGATCGCCCTGCCATGACGAGGCACTTTCTCTAGATCGCGTGACTGAAAAATTTCTTTCTCGTGTTCGTCGACGAATACGATGTGCAGATCAGCATCGTAAGCCGCATCGCAGCTATTCGACAGCTCTGCATTCCATACTACTGTGGCAACGCCCATTTCATTGCCTTCAGCCTTATAGCTCTGCGCTGTTACGCTCAGGCAATCGGCGTTGGCACGCACGGCGGTGCATAGCAGCAGTGCGAAGGCGGCACGGCTGAGTAAGCGGGTGTGGTGGGTGAGATTCATCGGGTGATTATGCCATAGCGAGCGGCGCGCACGAAGTGTGTGCGCCGCTCGTTCACAGCCGGTCGGTGATCATGAAGCGTCGGTTTTGCCTGCGCTGTTGATCACCCGGATGCCGAGCGGATCGTTCTTATCTGCTATATGTAGCATAAGCTCAGAGGTTGAGAGCGAGATGTGCTCGGCATCCATGGCGCGCTTGATCGCTTCTTGCAGGCTATTGCGCAAGGGCACGATGTTTTCGCGCCGTGCCCACGCTGAGAACACCACATTCATCGACGAATCACCAAAGCCGGTAAAAGAAAAAATCGGCGGCGGTTCATTGAGGCACAGCGGATTATGTTCGGCGAGCGCGAGCAGCAGATCGCGTATGCGTGAAATGTCTTCCTTGTAAGCGATGGACAGCGTGATATCGAAGCGGCGAATCGGAAAGCGCGACTCGTTGATCACCCGACTCTTGATGAGCAGCTCGTTCGGAAGGCGCACATAGAGATTATCGGGCGTGCGCAGTTTGACTGAGAGCAGATCGATCGAGAGCACTTCACCGGTGGTCGCCTCGACGGTAATAGTGTCGCCGACGCGAAAAGGGCGTTCGCCGATCAAAAATAGACCGCTGATCAGATTGGAAGCAGAAGTCTGCGAGGCAAAGCCGAGCGCTACCGATAGCACGCCCGCCGCGCCAAGCAGCACGCTCAGGCTGAAGCCAAGCTCATGCATGGCCGAGGCGATGAAGAGCCCGAGCACAGGGTAATAAATGAAGCGACGCGCCAGCATGGAGTGATGCGCAGTCAGATGTTTACTCAGCAGGCGCTGCGGCAGGCGTGAGATCAGGCGAGCAGCGAAGAGACCGATCAACAATAAGATAAGCGCGCGGAGCATGCTGAGCATGTGCTCGCCGGTGAATAGATTAGTAATGATGTCTATGACTCCCTCCATCATCCGAGTGCGGCGGAGTTGCTGGCAGATCGTGCGTGCATGTTACTTGCGCGCGCTTCACTTGAAGAGATCCGAGAATACGCGTACCAATCCGGTGCGATCTGCCTGCCGTGGTTTGCTGAGAAGGGCGGCGCCTTGTGCGTAGGATGGTGGCCCGGATTCGACATTGAGCATTGCCATGTCGCTATCGGTGGTGCGCAGCATATGCACGCTCTCGGTCCATAGACTGCCGTTGGCAAGACCATAGATCGATAGCAGTGGCACCGGCAGACTGAGCTTTTTCATCGGCAGTGGTGTCTCGGCCCGATTTTCAATCCGTACCGGTGTGACCACGCGATAAGGACGCAGCGGCAGCTCGCTGAGGTGGCTGCGTGCATGAGTGGCTATGGCGTAGCTCAGTTCACCGACGATAGTGTTTGGGCCAAACCAGGTTTCAGATAAACGTTCTGAAGGGAATTCCCGCAACACGGTTTGTGATGCGCCGACGCACACGGCAACCCAAGTTGGCGTGCTGATATAAAAGACCGCTTCCTGTCCTGGCAGCACGAAGACGGGTTGGCGCGGTTTGATCACCACCGGGCGGTCTGCGAGCGCGGGCCGAAATAGCGCAAGATTGCTGGAATCGTGATAGGTATAGCGCAGTGCGTTGGCGCCAAGCGGCGACTGATTCGCGATGTGGATCGTGCCGGCGACTTCATCCTCATGCGTTTTTTCCAGAGCCAGCAGCCATTCGTGATTGCTGCGATTGAGGCGCAGCTCGAGCGTGCCGAGGCGCAAAGTGGCGGTGTGCCCGGAGGGGATCGTTTGCGGCGTCCACCAGCGTGATTCAGCCACGATATTCATGGCTCATCCTCAGCCCTTATGGCGGCGATCGGTAGCGCGAATTGTCCGGCAATCAGCATCTCTTTCTGCTTCCTTGGCAGTTTCTTCACCCGCCTTTCGATGCGCTGAGCCTCGGCGCGGTCCGCGGCTGCCAGCGAGTAGACTAGTTGCAGTGGTCCGCGGCCGCGCAGGTATTTTGCACCCGCCGTACCGGTGCCTTGATGTTCACGCAGACGACGATCGAGCTCCGTGGTGACACCGGTATATAGTGAGCCATCGCCGCAGCGGATGATATAGATTGACCAACCGCCCATCGCGCCATCCATTTCTAAAAATCAGGCAAGTCTATGACTTGCCTGATGTGATTGCCAGCATCCGGCAGACGCCTCGCGCGCCGCGGGCGGGCTTCGTATAATTGCCCGCTTGGCAAGTGGAGGGTTTGGCAATGAACGTCAAGATGGACGAAGCGGTCAATGTCTTCGGCGAGCCGATTGAAATCTGTAGTGATGCGCCCCGGACCGGTTTTTTTCGCGACGGTTGCTGCAACACCAACGACAGCGATATCGGTTCACACACCGTCTGCATCCAGGCAACGCGGGAATTTCTCGAATTCTCGCAGCGCCGTGGCAACGATCTCAGCATGCCCATGCCGCAATATGATTTTCCTGGCGTGCAGCCTGGAGATCGCTGGTGTTTATGCGCCGCGCGCTGGCTCGAAGCCCATGCTCAGGGTATGGCGCCACGGGTCTATCTGCGCCGTACGCATCGGCGCGCGCTCGACATCATTCCTATCGAGTTGCTGCGCCAGTTTGCCGCGGATTTGAACTGATCACGGGAACGATAATGTTCGTATTTGATGTTCTGATTAATTGGGTCTGTCATCGACCCCGCCTACGCCTTTAAATCAGGGCGGGCGAGTTGACATCAATAGTAACGCCGTGTAGCTATATACCACCCCATAGCGCGCAACCATCGTAGACTGAGACGTTTTATGCGGAGATCCATCGATATGACCAAAAAAAGCAAATCGCAGCCGTTGCGCGGCACCGTGCTCGCCGGTGCTTGCATCCTGATCGCAGCGCTCGCGGTGGGTGTGCTGGATACGGGCTACACCGGTGTGTTGACGTTCTTCAGCGTCTGGTTCATTCCGTTCGCTACCCTATTGCTCGTGCTGCTGCATTTCCTGGTGTTAAAGCCTCTGCACGCACAGGCCAGCGAGAGCAGCGAGCCAGTGATTCGTACCCATAATGGCCATGACCTAATCACTGGCCTACCCAATGATCCGCGCATGATCGACGCCGCATGGGTACGTGAGAT
>JAITWN010000098.1 GCA_031285245.1 Chromatiales bacterium
CGCTGCCCTCGCCGGATCGGGCTCGAGTGTTTCGCGGTGACGATAGATGTTTTCGAGCACGACGATGGCAGCGTTGAACGGCACCAACCAGGTGGTATTTGCGATCCTCGCAACGACGCTGGCGTTGGTCGCGATCTTTTTGCCCGTTGGTTTCATGGGCGGCATCATCGGTCGTTTCTTCGAATCCTTCGCCGTGGTGGTGACGGTCGGCGTGCTGATTTCCTATTTCGTTGCGGTGACGTTAACGCCGATGCTGTGTTCGCGCTACTTGCGTGTCCAGCATGATCATGGCCGTCTTTATACGTTGTTCGAAAATGGCTTTCTCACCATGGACCGCGTCTATAAGCGCCTGCTCGATGCGGCGTTGCGTCATCGCTGGGTGACGGTCGGGCTCGCTGTGTTGCTGGTGTTGTCTTCAGGGTGGTTTTTCGTGCACGTTGGCAAGGCGTTTACTCCGCAGGAGGATGAAGGTCAGTTCCTCATCATCGTGCGCACGCCGTTGGGATCGAGCATCGAGTACACCGATACGCGTCTTCGCATGGTGGAGCAGGTGCTCGCTTCAGAAAAATCGGTAAGAAATTATTTCACTGCTATTGGTCTTGGTGGGCAGGGGCAGGTCAACCAGGGCTTTGCTTTCGTGCGCATGTATCCGCGTGACGAGCGCAAGGAGCGTCAGCAGGATTTATTGCCGCGTCTGAACAAGGTACTCGCGACTATTCCTGGCGCACGCGCGTTCGCAACGCCGGTGCCGATGATCAGTGGTCAGCGTGGTGATCCTTTGCAGTTTGTGGTGCGCGGACCGCAGATCGATCGCGTCGCGCAGTATGCCGGACGCATTCGTGATCGTTTGCTCGCCGAGCATCCTGAGCTTGGGCGCGTCGATCTTGACTTGCAGCTCGACTTGCCGCAGCTCGTGCTCGATGTCGATCGTGCGCGGGCGCGCAGTCTCGGGCTCGATACGTTTGATGTTGCGCTTGCTGCGAACGTGCTTGCTGGCGGCGTTGATGTCGCCAAATACAACGACTCCCCAGGTGATGGTGAGCGTTATGACATTCGTTTGAAGGCGGCTGCGGGCGTTTTGGCAGACGTTGGTGATATGCGCCGTATTTATCTGCGTAATGCGGATGGGGAAATGATCCGGCTCGATACGGTTGCGCATTTTGAGGAAACGATTGGCCCTGCGGTCATCGGGCGTTACAACCTGCAATATGCAGCGAATTTTTATTCGACACCGAATATCGCGCTCAGCGCTGCGGTGAATATCGTGCGCGAGGTGGCGAGGGAGGAGTTACCGCTAGGCTATGGCGTGCTCATGCTGGGTGAAGCCAAGGAGTTTGAGCAGACGGCGGGTTACGTCGGCTTTGCTTTCATTCTCGCAACAGCGCTCGTTTACATGGTGCTTGCCAGTCAGTTCAATTCTTTCATTCAGCCGATCATCATCATGGTGGCGCAACCGCTCGCCATCATCGGCGGCTTGATCGCGCTCTGGCTCACCGGCCATACACTCAACATCTTCTCCATGATCGGCATGATTCTGCTGATTGGCCTGGTGGCGAAGAATTCCATTTTGCTGGTCGACCTTACCAATCAGTATCGCGCGCGCGGCATGGCGATCGATGAGGCGCTGCGCGAAGCGTGCCCGATCCGTATGCGCCCGGTGATGATGACTTCGCTGACGCTGATTCTGGCATTGATGCCAGCGGCTAGCGGTCTTGGTGCAGGTACGGATACGGTCGGGCCGCTCGCTGTCGCCGTGATCGGCGGCATGATCAGCTCGACGCTGCTCGCGCTCGTGGTGGTGCCGGTGGTGTATTCGCTGATCGAGACTGCTCTTGAACGCCGGGCACGCAGCAAGCTTTCAGGTGTCGTAAGTCAGATCCGATAAGTGAACTGCCCGTGAGGCAAGTCCGCCATCAGCGCGCGAAAATTGCGTCCGCTCATGTGGATCAGCGCTTCGACGTCGCCGCTCTCGAAGTAGACTTCTGGTTGTTGCAGCAGCGTATCGTCGACGATGGTCTCGATATGATAGGCGCTCGCAAGAGCGGGAATGGTGCCGGGGGCGCAGTCGCAGAATAGATCATCGCCGTCGCGCTCGAGCGTCAGCTCAATCCTGCGGTCGAGGTGATGACGCAGCTTGCCGAGATCAAGACGACGCGTGGCAGACAGCACCGCGACCACATAGCCCGAGTCATCTTCCAGCAGCACGGATTTGGCGAGCTGATCGTTTGGCACCGTGGGCACATACTGCCGAATACGCTCCTTCGGCGGCACGCGCGGATGCAAAACCAGTTCATAAGGGAGTTCGTTTGCTTGCAGATACTGTTCTATTGCAGGGGCGATAGTCATTGCAGGCTCCTTTGGTTGACACAGGTGGCGCGAAAGATGAGCGTCCATGTGGCGCCGCTTGCACGGTATTGATCATCATAGGTGCGTCTTTGAAAGTGATACAAACGAACAGGCGCCTATGTTTCTTTGCACAGCACGAACAGCTTTTCTAAGACGATGAAAAATCTAACCATCGTTTGGTGCGTTGCACGTATGGCCGAGTGCGTATGGTGAACTTTCTCGTCACCGGCGCGAGCGGCTTCATCGGCCAAGCGCTGATTTCACGCTTGCAGAATCATGCAGCGGCAAAGCGCATCGTCGCCGCGGTGCGCCGGGACGTGCAGTTTGCGCCCGGCGTTGCGCTCTCGCGCATCGAGGATTGCGGCCCGCAGACCAATTGGCAAAAGTCGCTCGCGGGGATTGATGTCATCGTGCATGCTGCGGCGCATGTGCACCGTATGGATGGCGATGCAGCGCCTGCTTTTCATCGCATCAATACGGCAGGCACTTTGAATCTCGCGCGCCAGGCTGTTGCTGCGGGCGCGCGTCGTCTGGTTTTCATCAGCACGGTGAAGGTCAACGGTGAGGCGACAGCGCTGGGGCAGCGCTTTCGCGCCATGGATGCGCCCGCCCCTAGTGATGCTTATGCGCTTTCCAAGTGCGCAGCCGAAGAGGGTTTACACGCACTGGCGCAAGACAGCGGTCTTGAAATCGTCATCGTGCGTCCGCCCTTGGTGTATGGGCCGGGAGTGGGCGCGAATTTTCTCAAGTTCATGCGCTGGATCGATCGCGGATTACCCCTGCCTATATCACGCTCGCCGTCCAATCTGCGCAGCCTGATTGGCGTGCACAATCTTGCTGATTTGCTGGTGTGCTGCGCGCTGCATCCGGCGGCGAGAGGAAAAACCTTTCTCGCTGCTGATGGCGAAGATGTCTCGACCGAAGAACTCGCACGGCGTCTGGCGCGTTTGCTCGATAAGCCCGCACGCATGATCGCCGTGCCATCCTTTGCTATGGACCTCTTGCCCGGAGGGAGTGCCAAGCGGCAACGTCTATTCGGATCATTGCAGGTGGATGCTTCGCCGGCGCGCGCATTGCTCGATTGGGCTGCGCCGCTGACGCTAGACGCCGGCCTCACTGAGACTGTGCGCTGGTATCGCGAATACCATCCCTCGCAAAATCATGGGTTGGGCTGAGCTTTCGTGTGTTCAGCCCAACCTTGAGCTGCGTTGCGTCCAACATTGTGAGGCTGGTAATGAGCTTCGCTTTATTCGCCTTCTTCCGAACCCTTCTCCCGCAAGCGAAGCCTCTGCAAAACGGCCGTGTGTCGAGAGTCATAGGTCACAACGCCGGGAGATTCCCCTCAGGGTTCCATTCTCTCGAATGCACTGCAATGCTTGGAGCTGTGCCCGTTACGCTTTTTCAGGACCGTTGGCGCGCAGCGGCTCCGCGTCC
>JAITWN010000100.1 GCA_031285245.1 Chromatiales bacterium
CCGTCATGCGTGGATCGAGCGAATTGAATGGATCCTGGAATACCATCTGAATGCGCTTGCGATAAGGAAAAAACTGGCGCCGATTGAGTCGCGTGATATCGACGCCATCGTAGGTGATCGAACCAGCAGTGATGCGATTGAGCCGCACGATGGCGCGGCCAATAGTGGTCTTGCCACTACCGCTCTCCCCCACTAGGCCAACGGTTGCGCCACGCGGCACATCGAACGACACGCCATCGACAGCGCGCACATGATCGACCACACGACGGAAAACGCCGCCATGGATGGGAAAGTGCACTTTGAGATCGCGCACGCGCAGCAGCGGCTCGGCCGCTGATTCGGTTGTGGCCGCGGCCTTCATCGCGGAGTCCGTGGCGCTCACTTTCCGACTCCCCCGCGCTCGATAGTCGCGTAATCGATCGTGGTGAGGCGCCGACGCTGACTGCCGATGCGCGGAATGCACGCCAGTAGCGCCTGTGTGTAAGGATGTTGCGGCGCGTTCAGCACTTGCTCGACTGGCCCAGCCTCAACGATATGGCCGCGGAACATCACGATGACTTTGTCAGCGAAGCCCGAAACGATACCGAAGTTGTGCGTGATCAGAATCACCGACATTTCAAGACGCGCGCGCAGTTCACGCATCAGATCGATGATCTGCGCCTGGATGGTGACATCGAGCGCCGTCGTCGGCTCATCGGCAACGAGGAGGCGCGGCTGACAGGCGAGCACCATCGCAATCATGGCACGCTGCTGCATGCCGCCGCTCAACTGATGCGGATAATCGTTCCAGCGTTTTTCTGGATCGCGGATACCGACCAGATCGAGCACGCGAATGATTTCCGCGCGCACATCTGTCACATCAGGTCGGTGCAGACGAATCGCTTCGGCGATCTGCCGACCGATGGTGAATACCGGATTGAATGACGTCGAAGGCTCCTGGAACACATAGCCGATTTCCTTGCCGCGATAACGTCGCACGCCAGCGCGATCAAGACCGAGCAGATCCGTGCCCTCGAACAGCACCTCTCCGCCGATGCGACAAGTTGGCGGCTCGGGCAGCAAGCGCGCAAGTGCAAGCGCGGTAACACTCTTGCCGCTGCCGCTCTCCCCCACTACCGCCAGCGTCTCGCCGCGCTCAACCGTGAAGGAAACGCCATCCACCGCGCGCATCGTGCCCTCGCGCGAGGTGAAATCGATGGTGAGATCACGTACCGCGAGCAGTGGCGCACCATTTCTGGGCTGTTCCTCGCGCGCGGCCATCTCAGCTCCTCAAAAATTTCTGCTTGGGATCGATGATGTCACGCAACACATCGCCCAGCACATTGAAGCTGATCACAGTGACGAAGATCGCGAGCCCCGGCACCAAAAACCACCAATAGCCTTCCATGAAGACCTGCGGATTCTGCGCCTGCGACAACATCAAGCCCCACGACACAGAAGGATCTTGAATACCCAGTCCGAGGAAACTGAGCGCTGCCTCACCGAGGATGTAACCCGGGATGCTGATGGTTGCGGCGACGATGAGATAGCTGAAAACGTTCGGCAGCACATGCTTCCACAGGATCTTCCACGACGACTGTCCCATCACCTCTGCAGCCATCACGAACTGGCGATTGCGTAGTGACAGCGTCATGCCGCGAATGATGCGCGCCGTGCCCGACCAGCCGATGAAGCTCAGGATGAAGACGATGAGAAAGAACATTTGTGTCGGCGTGAAACTTTCGGCGAAAGCACCGCGCAGCGCCAGCAGCAGATAGAGCCCGGGAATCGCCATCAGGAATTCAGTGAGACGCATGGCGATGTTATCGAACGCGCCACCAAAATAACCGGCAAGGCCACCCACGATGAAACCGATGCACATCGACACCGCGATGCCGATCAAACCAATGCTGAGCGAAATACGCGTGCCATGCAGTAAGCGCGAATAGATGTCGCGACCGACTTGATCACTGCCGAGCAGATAAAGCCGATCCGGCCCATCGACAGTAATCAGATGGTGGCTCATCGGCACCAACCCGAGCAAGTGATACTCATAACCTGGCGCGAAGAAACGCAGCGGCGAGCCCTCGCCCACGACCGGCGTATAACCGGAGAGATCGCGACTCTGCATCTCGTAGCGTTGCACGTGAAGCCCGCCGTCTTTCCAGAGTAGCGCCGTCGGCGGATGAAAAGTGTGTTGCAGATCCTGGTCAGTCACGCTGTAAGGCGACAGGAAATCAGCGAAGATGGCGACCAGATAAAACAGCACCAGCACGATAAACACCGTGAGGCCCGCTGGCCGCCGCAGCAATTCCTTGAACATGCTGCTAGTCATAACGGATACGCGGATCATTCATCGCGAGCGCGATGTCAGCAAGCAGATTACCGATCATCAACATGATTACGCTCATCAGCACTGAAGCCTGCACCACGAAGGCATCTTGCTGTAACAGCGCGTTGTAGACGAGCTGGCCGATGCCGGGATAATTCATCACGATCTCCACCAGCAGCGCGCCGCTCAGAATCGAGGAGAACGCGAATCCCGCCGCAGTGATCAGTGGATTGATAGCGTTGCGGAACACATGGCGGAACATGACCGCACCCTCGGCGAGCCCCTTGGCGCGCGCGGTGACGACGTATTCGGAGCGAATATTGTCGAGAAAATTAGCGCGCATGATGCGCATGACGCCAGCGACACCGCCGATGCCGAGCACGATGGTCGGCAACAGCAAATGGTGCGCGATATCGAGGAAGCGCCCCCAAGGCGAGAGGAAATCGTGTTCGACTGAGGTGAAGCCGCCGATTGGAAACCAGCCCGTCTTGGCAGCAAATACCAGCGCCAGCAGCGCGAGGAAGAATTCCGGAATCGACAGCGCAGCGTAAGCGAGCATCTGGCTGATGCGATCAAAGATCGAATCCTTGTAAATCGCCGCCAGCACACCAAGCGGAATGGCGATCACCCACGCCAGCACCAGCGACGTCAGCGACAGCAGAATCGTCGCAGGCATGCGCTGCACGAGCAGATCCCAGACTTCAGTGCGGTAGTAATAAGAGAAACCAAAGTTCGGCCGGAAATCGAAGCGCTGCCAGAAGCTCGCGGCATCGGGATGATAGGAAAACGGCAGCACTTGGCCGAGCCAGTGGAAGTACTGCATATACCAAGGTTGATCGAGCCCGAACTCCTGACGCAAACGCTGCAAATATTCCGCATCGACATCGGGCATCATTTCGAACTGCGACACGGGATCGCCCGGCGCCAGCGACATCAGCAGCGACACCATCAGCGACACCACCAGCAGCATCGGGATAAGGATCAGCAGACGCTTGATGATGAGCGCTTTCACACGCAGCGCTCCATGTCAGCACCGCCGCGATGGTTATCAGAAAATAGTGATGAAGAGCTCATGGCATGATCAACGCAGCAACAGGGTTTCAGCCCACATTTCGTCATAATTCCACACCAGCGTACCCATTTGCGGCGGATCAAGATTGCGCCAACGATTTTGCAATCCTTCGTAACTGTTCACAGTCACGGTGTAGATCAACGGCTGCTCGCGCGCCAAGATGTCCTGAACTTCGAAGACATAGCGGCGACGCGCTTCCACATCGAGCGTACGCAATTGCAACTGCATGAGTTCATCGATGCGCGCTTCCCAAGGCGTCTGCGGCGTTTTCTGCCCTGGGCTCCACATATGCAAGCGGCCCGCGGAATGATACACCGACCAGCCGCCCTGCGGATCCCAACTTCCAGTCAAACCCAGCAGACCAGCTTCGTAATCGAAAGAGCTCATGACTTTACCGACGAAGGTATTGAAGTCGAGAGGCTGCAAGCGCACATCGATGCCGAGTTGCTTCATGTTTTCGATGAAGACGAGTCCGATCGCCTGCCGCACTTCGTTGTCTTCGTTGGTAGAAAGAGAGAACGCCACCGCATGACCATCGCGATCATGCAGCTTCCCCGCAGCATCCCAGGTGAATCCGGCTTCTCGCAGCAACGCGCGCGCGCGCTGCGGATCAAACGGATAACGCTGCACATCGGGGTTATACCAGCTCCTATTGGCAGGACTGACTGGCCCCCACAGCGGTAAGCCGCGCCCGAGCAGCACGCCTTGAACGATACCTTCGCGATCGATGCCGTAAGAGATCGCCTGGCGGAAACGCGAATCCTTAAACCATGCGAGCTTATAGGGCTCGACGTAAGGTTCACCGCGAGCATTGCTGCCAGGATTCTGGTTGAACCAGATGAAGTTAGTCGATTGCGAGGGGCCGCGATCGTAGACAGTAAAGCCATGGCGCTCAGCGTTGCGCTTGACCCAACCCACGTTGCGCACTTCGACGTTTTCATAATCGCTTTGGCCATAGGCAAAAGCGAGCGTGCTCGCCTGCTGGCCATTCACGATGCGTTCGATGAAGCGATCGATATACGGCAAACGCTGGCCTGCGCTATCGATGCGGTAATAATGCGGATTGGCGGCATAGACGATGCGCTCAGCCGGACGGAAACGTTCGAGAATAAGCGGACCGGTGCTGACGATTTTCTCAGGCGTAAACTGCGCATCGCGCACCGACCACGCGCGCATCAAGCTGCCATCATCAAAAGCTTGTATGAGCTTGTGACGCGGCATGATTGATGTGCCAACGTAGAGCAAGAACGGCGCATAGATGTCAGCAGTGCGAAAGCGCACCGTGTAGTCGTCGATCTTCTCGACCTCAAACGGCTTGCCATTGACCGACAATTCGCTCTTTTGACGATTGGGATAGCGATCATCGTAGATCGCCTGGAAAGTGAACACGACATCATCCGCCGTGAACGGATGGCCGTCGCTCCACTGCACGCCGCGGCGCAGATGGAAAGTAAACGTCTTTTGATCCGCGCCAACATCCCAGGATTTCGCGAGCCCCGGCACCACTTCCTCGCGTGCGGAATCAAAGCGCGTCAACCCCTCGAGCAAACGCGAGAGCGCCATCGCAGAAGAAGCATCTTCTCCGGCCTGGAGCGGATTGAGCGTGCGCGGCATCCCGCCGAGCGTGCCGAAAAAAACTCCGCCCTGCTGCCCTGGTGGCATGCGTGACACATCAGCATCCGCCGGCGGCGGACCTTGCGGGCGCGCACGCTCGGGCGGCTGCCCCGGGCCACAGGCGGACAGCACAGTCGCCATCGTGAGCAGCGCCGCGAGCACCCACAGGCGAAGGATGTTTACACTCATACTCATGATGATCATCGGTGATGAGCTCAGCTGCGCACCGTTAAGAGCATGGTGGCGTTGAGCAGCGCCAATGCACCGAGGAAACGCACAAACCAGATCAAGCGTTGCCGCCTGCGACCTGCGGGCTCTTCCTCTCCTAGCACCGCCCCCAATCGCTGCACGATGCGCAGCGGCCATTGTATGCAGAACACACCGGCGATGAGAAAAGTGCATGCCATCAGTAAATTCATATGGGCCGGCATTATGGCACACCACGCACGTCTCCTCGACTGCCACGCGCGTGCTACATCGCGCAGTGTCAGGCGCCGGCAACGTTGGCATTCTATTACGCTGGTCTTGCCCTGATCGCCGTTACCCACATAACAGGAACTATCAAAACTTCGAGCTGTCTGCTCTTTGTGAGCAGATAGAAAAGACCTGCGCATTTTGATTGATAAATGTTGATCAGGGCCGCGAAAGGAAATTTGCGGAGCAATCCTCACAACAGGGAGAGTTGATTATGGCAGGTAAGGACAACAGTCGTTCGAGTGGACGTGGTTTCGCATCGATGGACGCGGAGAAGCAGCGTGAGATAGCGCGCAAAGGCGGCAAAGCGGTGAGCCGCGACCGCCAGCATATGGCGACGATCGGCCGCAAAGGCGGCGAGGAAGTGAGCAAGGACCGTCACCACATGGCCGAGATCGGCCGCAAGGGCGGCGAGGAGGTCAGTCAGAACACCGCACACATGGCAGCCATCGGGCGCAAGGGCGGTGAAGAAGTCAGCCAGAATACCTCGCACATGGCTGAAATCGGGCGCAAGGGTGGTGAGGCTTCCCACGGCGGCGCACATCGCCATCACCCGCATGAGAGCGAGAACGAACACGGGGACGCTGAGCAAGCCGAAGATGACGGCACGGATTCAGCTGAAGATAAATAAAAAAGAATAGTTGCGAGGAAAAAAACCTCTTCGCCCCTTGCGCTGCCATGCCGCCATTGAGGGCGAAGAGGTTCTTTTTTTATAGCTTTAAGCGCAGTGATTGAAAATTCGTAGCGAGTCGATGTGAAACACGCAAGTGCCTAACGGCCTGCCGAACGCTTCATATGCTGCTGCGACACTAGCATGAAGATGATCGCTATCAGCAGATAGAACAGCGCAAG
>JAITWN010000102.1 GCA_031285245.1 Chromatiales bacterium
CCGACGTTATCGGTTTGCTCGTTTTTCCCACATTGGATCCCGATGCCTGAGAGCGGCGCCCGGTCGTATGTTGGGGCACGGTGGGCGCGTCGCGGCTCCGGGGCCCGAAAAATACGACCGGGCTCCGCTGATCACTATGCCTTGGGGGCGGTGATCAGGCTGGGCCCGAGACACTTTTTCGAAACGCGGAGCCGCTGCGCGTCAACGGTTTCGAAAAAGTGTCCCGGACCCAGCCTCTCAGGGTTGAGGGTCATTCGTGAAAAGTTTTCTCGATGTTGTAAATTGGGCTGCGACGCGCAGCCCAACATCGGAAATACCTGCCGTTTACGCGCCAAACGCGTAGCCTGAAATAGCCTTGCCACCAATCATGTCATGGAATACGCGGGCGCCATGGTCTGCATGGCCGGCGCCGGCGGCGACCATTAGGGGGATTAGATGTTCTGCGCGTGGGTGACACTCTCGTGCTGAGGGTGCGCGTTCCCAAGCAGTGAGTGCGGTGGTGCGAGCGGATGGATCAGGCAGCAGTATGGTCTCTGTCAGCCAGGTGTCGAACTGCAAGGAAGGTGCGGGGTTGCCGTCGAAAAAAGTATGCAGGTTGTGGAAGCTGTTGCCACTGCCGATGATCAGCACGCCTTCATCGCGCAGCGGCGCGAGTGCTGCGCCGATGGCGAGGTGTCGCGCCGGGTCGAGGCTTCGTTCCAGTGACATGGTGACGACGGGAATCTGTGTTTCGGGATCGATGATGAGAAAGGGTACGAATACGCCGTGATCGTAGCCACGCACATTATTTTCTGCATTCGCGATACCAGCGACATCTAACAAGCCACGCACACGAGCCGCCAGCTCAGGATTGCCGGGCGCTGGATAGCTAAGCTGATAGGTGTGTGGCGGAAATCCGGAATAGTCGAACAGCATGGATGGCGCTTTCGATGTGCCGACGGTAACGCGTGGCTCTTCCCAATGCGCGGAGATGACGAGGATGGCTTGCGGGCGCTGTTTCAGCTGCGCCAATAGGCCGGATAAATAGCTGCGCAGTGCATCGAAACCATGTGCGCCAATCGGCGGCGGAAAATCCATCCAGAAACAGGGTCCACCACCATGAGAGATAAATAAAGTAGGTTGGCGTAGGAGATTCATGGTTTAGAAGGTCCTTGATAAAGTGTATTGCGAAAGAGCGATTGAGCATCAGGCCGCGTTGGATAGCAATAGCAGTGTTGCAATATTAGGAAAGGTCTGAAAAGCCTCCGTCATTGCGAGGGGCGATAACCCCGACGACGATGAAGTCTTTCTCCCAGAGCCCCTTTCCCACCTCCCGTATTTCCGCTTGTCAGCTTGCTAAGCGCGTGATATCAAAATCAGGCTGCTGTTATTTCTTCTCTGCGCTGCCATTGATTCTATTTTTCTAGTTCTGATCGTACGTGCGGTCCCTTAATTTTCGTATTTTTTAGTGAGGAGCACAGCGATGTCGGCGAGGAGAAGCGGGCGTGCGGCTGTTGTGGCGCTGTTGATGATATGTCCGCTTGCGGGACAAGCGAGCGACATCGATCCACCCACGGTTGCGCATACGCCGCCGGAAAAATTTTCTTCTGGTGAGACGCTGCGGATTCTGGCGCGCGTGACCGATGAAATGGGGGTCGATGAAGTCGTGCTGTTTTATCGCAGCGCGGGTGAGATTTCGTATCGGCAGATGCCGATGGTCAGTGCGAGCGGTAGCAGTCTTTACTCGGCGATATTGCCGGACGATGTCGGCCCACGCATCGAATACTATATTCAGGCTTCAGACACCGCAGGTAATGTGGTGCTCGGAAAGCTCTTTGATCCCTATGTCGTACTTGTCGAACAGACTTCCTTCAGCGCTGCTGGTGATGGTGTAGCCTCGGCGACGACGCCTTCTGCAGCACAGCCCACCACTGCTATCCAAACTAGTTCTGGAGCTAGTTTGGGGACTAGCGCTGATGAACGCCGTGGTATCAATCGCTGGGTGTGGGTGGGGATCGGTGCAGTGGTGCTCGCTGCGATCGCGGGCCTTAGCGACAGTGGCGGCGGCGGTGCTCATGATGCCCAAAGCGGTCCTGCTCCGGCACCGAGTGGCACTGGCTCTGTGACGATCAATGCACCGCTTCCATGATCTCAACTCTTAAAGAGGGGTAGCTATGATGCTTCTACCCGCTTTGATGCGTTGCGCTCTCGCGTCGCTTGCAGCGCTGATGCTGGCGAGCTGTTCTTCCGGCATCAATATCCCTATCGATAAAGCCAGTATTGCATTTCCGCGCGCCATTCTCGATCTGCCGCAGACCGAGCTGCTGGAAGTGCAGGTCTATATCGATGATGAAGCCGAGCCTAGCTATCGCGAGACTAATATTGATCTCGGTAGCGATACGGTCGCGCTGAAGTTTGATGCGCCGCAGGGAGAACATCTTTTTACTCTGGTTTTTGTTTATGCTGACCCGGAGATCAAGCGCGTAGATGGTTCGCCCTGGGAGCTTGCGCGCTGGCACAGTGCGCCAGTGCTCGTCGAGCCGGATGCACCAGTAATGCTGGAGGTTTCGAGCGCGGATTATACTTATGCCGATGATGATGGGGACGGTGTATCCAATCTCGATGAATTGAAGGCACGCACGCGGCCTGATGACCCAGCGGATGTGCCGGTGACCAATGACCCGAATCTTGATCTAGATACTAATCCCAACTCAAATCCTGGGCCTGGTCCGGATCCAGCACCAGATCCCGCGCCGACACCTGGCCCTGACCCCAATCCGCCGGTGCCACCACCGCCGCCTGATCCTAAGCCTGTGCCGCCCAAAGATCAGGGTCCACCGCCGGATGAGCCAGCGAACCCTTCAGAGCCTGAAGTGCCAGCATTTGCTGCGCCCGTGGGTTTATGGAGCGGCACCAACGAACGCGATGAAAATGTACTCGGAATGTTTTACGGCACGCGTTTGTTGATCAGCGATCCGGCGTCGATCTACGACTCTGCGTGGTCTGAGCGCGGGGATGGTGGTTTTGCTGGCGTTGC
>JAITWN010000106.1 GCA_031285245.1 Chromatiales bacterium
ACCCGCTGGAATTGCGCCCGGCACGTTCATCGGACGTCCCAGCGTCGAGATCACCACACCCGAAACAAAATCAGCCGGCGAAGCAGCGCCATGGGAAATCGTGCTGCGCGGTAGCGTCGCGCTCAATCTGCTACCGGTACAAGCACCACTCGCACCGCCGCCAGCCGGCGTGCGCGTCTACATGGATCCCCCCGAACACCAACTCGAACAAACTATAGACGGCGTGCAGAGCGTCGCCATCTATCGCGGCAACGTGCTGGCGCAATCCTCGGGAACACACCAGACACCAACGATCCAGCTGCCTTGGTACGATATCAGCACTGGCACAATGGCCATGCTGGAGCTTCCCGGAAAAACTTTCGAAACCTCTGCTGCACCAGAACAAAGTGCGACAGCCATGCTGCCGACCACAGATGTTCACAGCGTAGAGCCCACGCCCGCAGCACGTAATAGCATTAATAGCACTTGGCTGTGGACAACCGCGCTCTTCGCACTGCTGTGGCTGATCACGCTCGCCGCATGGCTGCGGCGCAACAACATGCAGCGCTCTGCACATCACCAGCCCAAACCGCGTGACAACGAACCGCGCCAACGCCTGCTCTTAGCCTTGAACGCCCGCACCCTGGAACAGGGCCTGCGCCAATGGGAAGCCTGCTATGGCCACGATGAAGCGATTCGTGCAGCGATCCGCACCGCGCAACAACTCAGCTATCGCAAGCGCGCCGCACAAAACGATATCGAACTCACGCAAGCAATCGAACACGCGCTCGCGCTCATCGGCGATTGCCGCGTCCCAACTTCAGCTCAAGAAGAAAACCACAAAGATCCCCGCGATGATCATTGGTCACCGCGCGCGTTTAGACATGCGCCAGATCGGGAATAGAAGCGAGAAATCCCCCCTCCGATCGGTTTGTAATGTTGACAATGTCCTGGCGTAATATTGATAAAGAGAGGCGATAACCTGTAATCATTGAGTTCAATCAGGCAGATTGAGGGTCATCGCATGACTGGTGTACGCGCACGATGCGTTCATGATTCTATCGAGAGGCGTGTTCTTCTCTCATGACCATGACGAAGAAGAGGGCTGGGTTCTCGAGTCAGACACAAGAGACTCGGGCACGCGTGTATTCATGCGCATCAACAATCATACGGCCCGCACTACGCGAAAAATATTTGATGAATTCTCGAGCTTAAACCCCGAAGAGGGGATCAGCGCTTTCGACGAAACCATCGTCCCGGTGAAACTCGCGAGATATGGAGATGACAATCTGGTTTCCAGATCTCAAGCTAAACGCCTGCTCACCAGATATAGAGCTATTCAGAAATGTCATCTTGGATTTTTCTGAAGTACCCAACATCGGGCAAGCATTCGTCGATGAAATTTTTAGAGTTTTCGCGCACGGACACCGTCATATCAAACTCATCCTGATCAACGCTAACATTGAAGTGATGGGCATGATCAACCGCGCAACCTCACGCGCGGGTGATGACGGTAATTAGCGCCCCGGAAGCACGCGGTCCCTACCGACATCCGCTCTCCAACTAACGAGCGTTACGCTGCTCCTGCTCAACGAGCGCGGCGACGGTTTGTAGCAGTGCGCTGGCGTTTGCGGCCATGGTGGGGTCTACGCGGTATTTGCCGGCGATGATGAAGCTTGGTGCGCCGGCGATTTCATAGGTGCGTGCGAGGACTTGGGCGCTACGTACGCCGGCAGCAACGGTGCTGCTGCGAAAAACGCTGAGAAAGTGTTTGTGATCGACGCCATGTTCCGTAAAGAACGCGGCGAGCTCTTCTTCGCGATCGAGTGCGCGGCCATAGCGGTGCAGCGCTTCGTAGATAGGCAGGTGCACGCTGTCCTCTATGCCGAGCGCCTCGGCGGCGTAGTACGCGCGTGCGAAGTAGACCATGTGTGTGCCAACGACGGCTGGCACGCGGCGAAACGTTACTTTACCTTGCTGGGAATCGAGCCAACGCGCGAGCGCAGGCTCGATCACGAAACAGGTCTGGCAGTTGTACCAAAAGAACTCGACCACCTCTACAGTTCCAGGCGCGGCGTCAGTCGGCTGCGGCTCGCTCAGTTCGCGGTAATTCACGCCAGCAATGATGCCTTGCGACTTCAGATCGGGCACAGCAGAAGACTCAGGCGGCGCAGCCATGACCGAGCCCATCCACAGTAGACTCCACACCAGCAGCGCCATTCCAAAGCTGTATTGTTTCGTGCTCATCTTCAACCTCTCGGCAAACTACTTGCGACCTATTGGAATAGCGAGATCGCGTTGTTGCTCACGCGCGTCGCGATCCGGCAGATTACGTTCCTCCCACTCACGCGTGCGCTCCTCGATCCAGCGCGCTTCATTCTCTGGTAGCGGCCCACGCTCACGCCGCGTTTCCCATTCCCACAAGGCTGAACGCGCGCGGCGCAGGCGCGGCTCATCCTGCGGCGTGAGATGGATATAAGTGCGCATGGCGCCGAGCGCACCGTCGATGTCATCGAGTGCTTCCAGAGCAACCGCGAGCCCCCAATAAGCGTTACCCTGATAAGGCTGCAATTCGGTGGCCGCGAGAAAAAAATCGCGCGCGTTTTCATAGCGCTCGAGGCCAAGCATGGCGTAACCGAGATTGACGTAGGCTTCCGGCAGGCGTGGCGAGAGCTTGATGACGCGTTCGAGCGCGACCACCGCTTCTTCATAGCGATGTGCATGCAGCATGACCACCGCTTGTTCGAAACGTTCGGTGATCTGCGCCATGCGTGGATCATTGGGGAGCGATGCGCCAGCGTCCTTCTGCGCCAGGGCGCTCTGCGCTGTTGCCTGTGCGCCAGGGCGCAGCGGTAAAGGCGAAGATCTCGGTTCGGCACTCATCCCCAGCATCACCGCAGTACACACAATGAGGCCGACGAATGCGAGTGACAGCGCTGCAACCGCCGACTCGCTCGCGGGGCGCTGCATGACAACACTCATATCACTCCCTTGTGAGCCGCCTCGCTATAAAAAGGCGCGCCCAGATACGTAAAAAACGCAAAGAGAAAAATGCCGACGATGGCGGCAGCGCCAGTACGCGGCGAAATGCGATAGGTAAAGCGCAGATGAATAGTAAGACCGAGCAGCAGCCAATTGAGGAAAGCTGAAGTTTCGAGCGCATCCCAGGCCCAATAACGACCCCAGGCATCCTGCGCCCAGACTGCGCCCGCGATCAGCATCAGGCTCTCGAAGACGAGCGCGAGCAGCATGAAACGCCACGCTACCGTATCGAGCACTTCATCGCTCGGCATGTAGCGGAACACACGCCGCAGGCCGGGCGCATCGCGTAGCAAAATGATACCTGCGAGTCCGGTGCCAATCAGGCAGAAGGCGAGGAAGAATTTACCGAAGAGAACATGTGCCCATTTCCATTCATGATAGTAAGTGGGAGGAAACGCACTCGCGCCGGGATCAACCGTGACTACCCAGATACCCATCATCAGTAGCACTGGAAGAACGATGATCGCTGTAGGGCGAATCAGCGGCACGCGCCAATAAGTAACGGTATATACCAGGCCCAGGCTGAAAAGCTGGCTGGTCAGCAGCTCGAAAAGATCAACGAAGGGACCGTGGCCAATGCGCAGCCAGCGCGTAGCGAGCGCGATAGCAAGCAGCGCAACACCACTGAAGAGCAGCCCCAGCACGATCGGCTCGGGTCGTCGTGACAGCGCACCGGCGGCGCCACTGAGGCGAAGCACACCATGCATTGCCACACCCATCGCCAGCGCATAGCTGGCAAGCCCAGCATAGATCCAGGGTAGCTCAGTCACCGTCTCGTTCACGAGGTCTGCCCTCCATCGACGATCTGGCTGCGGCGAGCATCCTGTACTGCGGCATGAACTTCAGCCGCGCCGAATTTACGCCAGAAATGCGTGGCGAGCCCGAACACGGTGAGGAAGGCGACGATGAACAACCAGCGCAAGGTCGGATCGTAAAAGACTTTATAACCCATCCAGCCGGCGAGACGCTCATAGCGCAAGGTGCCGTGTTCGAGACGCGCGCTCTCACCGGGCGCGAGCTCGATACGCTCTTCGCCAGCGCGCACGATCAATCGACTGTGCGCACGCGCTGGTTCGAGTTTCCAATCCGCTTCGGGATTCATGCCGGTTTCGAGCTGCATCCAGAAACGGATTTCCTCGCCATTCTCCAACACCCAGCGATTGGCCTGGCGATGTTCAAAGAGAGGATACGAAGGCATGTGCACCGCGCCAGTGACAGGCGCGCCGCCATCGGGCGTCCAGGTGAGAATGGCAGCGAAGCCTTTGTTGAAGGTGGTGTAGAAGCGATAACCCTCGACGACGAACGGCGTGTGATCACCGATCACGCGCTCTTCCCAGCCACCTTTGCCATCCGGTACCGCAATGTAGCTGTGCGTCGGGCCTCGCGTCATACCCGTGGTGTATTCGACGCTATAAGGGCCTTGCACGAAATCGATGCCCTTGAAGTCACCGGTATGCCAAATCCCTTCGCGCACTTCGATCATGTCTTCAGGCGCGAAGCTCTGCCCTTCCACCAGTTCGATCTTGGCTTCGAGCTTGGTCAAACGGCCAATGGCGACTAACACCACGATCAGCAGCAAGCCGATGTGAAATACCAGTAAGCCACCGCGGCGATTGATGTTGGGATTGCTGATGATGGCGGCACACAGATTGAGCGCGAGCAACAACAGCGGAATCGCCAGCACCCATGCTGGCGTTGTGACCGGGTTGTCGTAGTTGAGTGCAGCACCTACGCCGAGCAGGATCATTCCAAAGATCGTAAGGCGCGTTGAAGCGAGCTTACGCAAGACCTGGATCATGGCGGGTTTAGACAGGACTCACTGCTGTTGTTCATCCAGTTGACACCGACGATGCCGTTGCCGCCGGGCTGGTTATTGGCGCGACCACCGGCTGAACCGCAGTTCACATCCAGCCACTCACCACTGCGCGCGAAGCTGCGCACTTTGAGCACGGTGCCAAGGTAATACGGGCCTTTGTAGTAACGCCCGGCGCCCGATGGCGCAAAGCCCGTGTAACGCACCTGCGTACCTGGTGGCAACTCGGCTTCGAGGCCGACATCGTTGAGGTTGGCGAGGAAGACTTTGTTCTTCCAGCCGTGCGGAATGGCGATGTGGCAGTAAGTGCAACGGAAATTGTTCACCACCGCCGCATGACCGATATGCAGGTTGGTGCCGAGGAACTGTAAGCAGCCACCGCCGCCGATCGCACGCCGGAAGCCGCTGCGCACAACCTGCGGATTGGGCTCCGCCACCCCGCGCACATAATTCTTCGGATCGTGGCAGCGGAAGCAGAGGTGATTGGTCGGATCAGCTTCATTGGCAAAATTGGTCGCCGCCTCACCAGTCTGATCGCTCCAGTTGCCCTTGAGCAGGAAATTCTCATCCGAGCCATGCGGCCCCCAGGGATAACCCTGCTCACCGCCCACCGGCACGATAGTATTACCCGCCGTGCGCGAACCGTGGCAGTCGGTGCAATACATGGTCTGGGTGCCAACCGAAGTATTGAATGGCGGCCGCCAGGCATTGCCATCCGCACCACGCACCGCCGGCGTGCGGCCAGTAGGTTGCACGGTTGGATGCCAGGAGCGGTGGTTGTTGGTGACGTAATCGACCAGATTGCCTTCCGGATCGAGACGCGACCAGATCACGCTACCCGTACCGCTGGAGTCTGTTCTCGGCGTCACCGGCCCTGTTGCTGGCGCGCCAACATACGCGCCCGTCGGCGTACCAGGCGTGGTCTCGCCCTGGTGATCAAGCGGTGGCTGGAACTCCATCGCCTGGTTGGTGTAGTTGAACAGTGAGTTGGTACCTGATGGCGTCAATCCAGAGGTATAACCAAGCGGAGGCGGAATATCATAAGCGTAGTTCGAATGACATTTGAAACAGAGCTGATACTCGCGCGTTAGATAGGGCGCGCTAGCATCAGTGCTGCCACCGATACCAGGATCTCCACGCTTGACCTGGAAATTCACCGGATTACTGCCAAATGCCGTATTCGCGTATACCGGCTCGACACCCCAGATACCACGCAACACACCCGAGGCCAGGTTGGTCGGCGGCACGCCTGGTGTGCGATCGTGCGTTGGTCCCGGCGCCGGCACGGTCGGATCATCGTTGAATACCCGCGTGCGCTGCACACGATGCGGGTTGTGACAATCGGTGCATTCAGCATGGCGATTGTTCGGGTTACCAAGGCCGAGCAGCTCACGTGATTCGATGAAGTCCTTGCCGCGCGCGGTGCCTTGCGTCGCCGCATCGCCTGTACCGATGCTATGCACTTCCTGCCCTGCCAACTGATCGACACTCGCGATCGGCATGTGCGTACGCATGGTGACGAAGTCCGTCTTCACGTCTGGCACTTCGAAGGCCGGATTGTCGTTGGGACGGATCTGTCCTTGCAGCGTCTGAGCGGTCGCTGGTGATCCCGGCCCGGAAACGGCAGGATCACCGTGGCAGGCATAACACACCTGTTCTACCGCGGGATTGCCGCCTCCTCGGTGGAACAGAGTGCCGGTTACTGGGTCGGCATCGAGCGGGCCATCGACACCTTCACGCAGAATACGGCGCGCGCCCTGCACGGTGTGCGGATCATGACAGTTGAGGCACGCCGCCTGCCACACGCGCGTGCCGAGCGGGAATTCACGCAGCTCCGCAGCCGCATCGGTATAGCGCTCGTCACCCACCGCGGGGTTGGCATGAGCAGATCCTGCCCAGCCGGCTTTGTCGTGGCAGCCGAGGCAGATGATGTCACGCTGTGCATCGAACTGGCCCTGCACCGGCGGCTGCTGCTGGAAACGATTCACACGCAGGAATTTGACGTTTTCGCCCGGCACCTGCGAGCGCACATGCGGATCATGACAGGAGATGCACTCAACCTTGGGACCAACACCCTCGGCATCGCGTTCGAGCGGCAGATAGTGCCCGCGCGGGAACGGTTGCTGCGCCTCACCGTCGATGCGGCGCGTGCGCTCACCGAGCCACGGTACCGAGTTAGAATCGAAGAGCTCGCCATCACGCGCGGCCTGCGCGCTGTCAAAGGTGAACGAAATCGGATGGTCGTTAGTGAGATCGACACCGATGTAGCGCGTAAATCCCGATAGTCTGCCCTGCTGTCCCTGCGGAATAGTGCCCTTAGGCACGCTGTTGGCCTTGTCGGAGAACGTAAATGGCACAGTGCTGCCATTGTCTTTGAGTTGCTGGCGATTCAGCACATTCACCGCACCGAGCGCGATGGTGCCGTCATGGCAGGACAGACAAAGCTTGGAGCGCCCACTGGGCTGATCGAGATCGGTCGCGTCGAGCGAGGTAGAGGAATAAGGGATGTAGGTGGCCTGCGAGAGCTTGCGGTTCCACAGCGGCGCATTCGGCGCAGGCGTAGCGCCATGCGGAGTATGGCAGAACGCGCAGATCTGCGATTCACTCGCTGCTTCAGCGCGGCGCTCAACATTGCTTGGCTTCACTACGGCGGAGAAATTGTGGCGCGTGTTGGCGATATCAGATATCGGCGAGGCAGCGGATACGCAGGTATTCCACAGCGCGAGTACAACGCCAGCGATCAGCGCGGGGGTGGGCCAGCGCATCACGTCTCCCCCAAGAATTGGAATATCACGACACGACCATTGAAAGAATCTGCCACGTAGATTCGATCATGGCCGTCGGTCCAGACTCCAGCCGGTAAAAAGAATTCACCGATACCGCTACCGGAACCGCCGATGGGTAATAGCAACTCCCCCTTGGCGTTGAATACTAGCAGATGGTCGTAATAGGATTCCACTACATAGATGTTGCCGCGGGAATCCACTGCAATGCCTTTGGGTCGCGGTAAATCACCGACGAAAAGTCCGCGACGGCCAAATTCCCGCACAAAAACCCCGCCTGCATCGAAGATCTGTACGCGTGAATTGAGTGTATCGGTGACGTAGAGCTGATCGCCCGTCCACGTGAGATAGGTTGGCGCATTGAATTCGCCCGCGCCTTCACCATGCTCACCGATGTGCCCAAGCAATTCGCCGGTGTCGCTGAAAATCTTGATGTCATGGGCCTGCGCATCGGAAACAAAGATGCGATTGCGTGCGGCGTCACGCGCGATGCCCACCGGGCGCATGAGCACGCCCTTGCCGATGTCGCCGAGGGGTTCGCCTGCCTGATTGAGGCGCACCACTTTCTTGAGCGCGGCATCAGCGACGAGGATTTCATCGTTGGCGCCAGCGGCGATACCTACCGGGGAATCGAAATGCCCACCCTGCCCTGCTGAGCCCCACACCAACAATTTGCCCGCGGGTTGATCGAAAACCATAACCGCAGCGCGGCTGACGTCGGTAACGTAAATGCGCCCCTGCGCATCGGTGAAGCCGTTCTGCGGACGCTGCAAGACTACCGGCTCACGCTTGGCGCTGTGCAAGCCGACCAGCCAGCTGAGCACACGACTGCCGAAATTCTGCGTTGATGCAGGGAAATTCGCCTCGCCGCTAAGCTGGCCGACGAAGACGTAACGCGCGCTATCCGGCTCGGGCGGCCAGCGATACTGAGAGGCACTGTCCTCGTACTCGTAGTGCATCACAGACGAGGTGGTACTGGCACAGCCTGCAATACACAGAGCCAGCAGGACGCAGACCAGTCCTGCGCGGAGCCGCGAATAGCTCATTGCGACGCAGGCTCACCGACCGCAGCGGGCGGTGCGGGCTGCCATGAAGCGAGGGTGAGAATCTGGATACGCCGATTGAGGCTGTCGGCGACATAGAGAAAGCCTTCATCCAACCACAGCGCGGTGATGCGACGAAAACGCCCCGGCGCCGAGCCGTGACCACCGATGACGCCGATCAGCTTCGTGCCATCGTAAACCTTGATATCGTCGGTGAGATAATCAGAAACATAAGCACGCCCCTCGGAATCAACTGCGATGGCCGTGGGGAAAATGACTGTATTCTGCTGGAGCGAATCACTGTAGCGTCCATCATCGCCCATAATCTGCACGCGTGATGCGCCGATACGCGTGCCAACATAGAAACCGAGCGGCCCCTGTGCCAGCGCGGTGATATTGAGGAAACGCCCTGCCCCCAGACCACGCACACCGATCGCGCCCGTGAGCAAGCCTTCAGGATTGAACACCATCACGTCATCATTGGCACCATCAGCGATGAACAGGTAACCGCTGTACTCATTCACCAGCACGCTGATCGGACGACCGATGTTGATACGATCTTTGATCTCGCGCAGCAACCTGCCATCTGGATCGAATTGCAGCACGCGCGCGCCATCAGCATCAGCGATATAGAAAGAAAGATCGCGACTAACATGGAGGTAAGCGGTGTTGCCGCTCAGCAGACCGCGCATATCCTTGACCAAAGTGAGACGATCGAGCGCAATGTCGTAGCGGAAGAGTTGCCGGCTGCCGGCGTCGATCACATAAACCTGCTGACCACGCGCAGCTACCGCTATTGGCTGCATGAAACGCACATTCTGCACGCCAGTGAAGAGTTCGCGCTCGCCACTTACTGGCGCTCCTTCGACCACCTGCCAGATTTCTCCGGCACCGGTCTGCGGTGTATTGACAGGAATATCGCGAGACGGAGGCGGTTCGAAGCGCGCGATGTTCTCGCGATCGAGCGCGCAGCCTTGCAACACGAGCGCGAGCCCGGCAAGGATCAGCGCAGCAGCGTGACGTCTTGAGGTACGGAGTGGCATCGGCCGCAGTTCAGTGTGGGAGCAAATGCCACTTTACCGTGGCATACGCCGCAGAAGTCACCCTGAACGATCGCTGACATCGAGATCGGATTGGCGCCTGCCTGCGGCACGAAGATAGCGGGATGACAATTGGCGCAGGTCAGCCATTCGGTGTGCGGAAGATGTGGGAAGCGTACCCATGGCATCGACTGCGTATTTTTGAGAAGGACGTCGAAATCGACCGGGAACATCTCGCCGCCATCCGTGGAGCCGTCGACTGACATGCGCGGCTCGATCAAATGATTGCGCAGCGTTTTCACCCAGTCGATCATGCCCGCATCATCGCGCGGGAATCCCGCCATGGCTTCATAAGGCTGTTGCAGAATCTGCACTGCTTCGCCCGTCGGATCATGAATGCCGTCCTGAGCGACGGATACGATTTCCCCACGCAACTGAAAATGCTGGCCGCGCGACCACATCGGCGCATTCTGCTCCGCTGGTGGCATAGCGCCAGCGGCAGGCCCAGCAGCCTGCGCCACCGTGCCGGTAAGCAACACGACGAGCAGCGCCCCGCACAGCAGCGCCGATCGGCCTATCGTGATAAAAATCCGCTCTCTCATCGCACGCCCATGATCTGCAGAGCGCGTTCGATATTGCTCGTCGCCCCCTGCAGCATCAAAATCGCCTCGCTGTAATTGCCCTTGGCGGCCTGAGGTTCAGACAGCGCCTTGACCTCCTTGGCACGATCCACATAGGGCGTCATCAATTTCACAGTATCCTCGTTGGGGTTTTTCTGCCGGATGGCGAGCGGCACCAATGCCTCATACCCCTGATAACGAGACAGCTCATACTCGTACTCATCGCGCGGCGTATCGAACTTGAGCTCATGCACGATGGTCTGCTCATGCAGCATCTCGTTGAGCGCTGTGGTCAGCGTCTCCTGCGCGCCGCCAAGCATGCTGATGGCTTCATTGTATTTGCCATCATCGGCCAGATCGCGCGCGTTGTTCATGACATCTTTGATCTGCGCGAGATTGACGACGCGCGGCTTGCCACCCGCCTTGACCGCCTGCTTATAGCTGCGCTCATAAGAAGATGAAAAAGCCTGCACACTCTCGTAGGTCTGCTCGAAACGCAGCTTCTCTGCCTCGCCGCCATCACCCTGCGGCGCGAGACGCCCAGCCTCGCTCATCATGCGCGTCGCTTCTTGCACCATGGCAAGCGCCTTGGCTTCATCACCGGCCTTCATCGCGGCCTGGGCGGCGGCCAAGTTCTCTTTCGCACCCCGGTGCAGCTCCTGCGCCATGACATTGCCGCTACGCTCGATGCGCGCCACCACCGCAGATTGATGGATGAACATATCAGCAAACTGAATTTTCTGACGCAACTGCTGCTCAGTCACTCCCTGCGGAGCAACAGGAGGCGCTACTGCAGGCGCTTCCGCTTCTGCAGCTGGCGCGGTCTTGCCACGCGCAGCCGCCAGCACCGCGATGGGCGTATTCTCCTGTCCCTCGTTGACGACATAAATTGGGCCGCCCATGTTCTTGTGATTGCGGCACTGGTAGTAGAGCAGATCAGGCGTATCCGGACCGGGCTTGAAGGTTACGACGCCTTCATAGACAAACTGCCCCGTGACACCACTGGTGTAAGCAGCGCCGCCCCAACCCACATCGCTGGTCGAGAGATAAAAATCGTGCTGGATGCCGGCGTTGACGTGAAAGCTGTAGGTCTTGCCGCGCACGACTACCAGCGGCTTACCTTGGACGCCATTGACGACGAAACCCAAGCGATGACCGACGCCATAGGACGGATGTGTCTCATCCTTGTTGCCGGCAGTCACGTTGAAGATATAGGGGGATGACGGCGGCGCAGCGGCGGCCGGCGCTGGTGCAGTCGCGGGTTGTTGTGCAGCGGGAGCAGGAGCCGTTGCAGGCTGTGGTGGAGCAGCAGCCGGCGCCGGTTCTGAATCATGCTCATGCTCGGGTTCGATCACTGGCTGAACCGGCGCCGCCGGCTCCAGCGGCAACACTTCAGCATCGGGTTCCGGCTCAACAGGAGCGGCTTCAACCGCCGGCGCACTTTCCACAGGTGCGATGACAGCAGACTCCACTGACGGCTGAACCGCAGGAGCAGAAGCACGATCTCCCGTCGCAGCGCAAGCAGAGAGAATCAGTGCGGCAATGGACGGCAACAGCAGGCTTTGAAAAGAGGATCGCATCGCTCCCTCATGCGCTCACGGGAAACAGGGCCCGCCCGATCCTGGACGGGCCCCACCAGCTATTTCCACGGATTCTTTACAGTCGCCTCGCTGAGCGGCGGCTTCCAATCAGCAGGCTTAGGCTTGGAATGACACTTCGTGCAGGTTGCCGTGGTAATCGGGAAAGACACCTTACCATGGCATACGCCACACTTCTGCCCCAACAAAATCGCAGACATGTTGATCTGATTGGACCCTGCCTGCGGCACGAAGATGGCCGGGTGACAGTTGGAGCAGAACAACCATTCCGTGTGCTGGCGATGCGGGAACACCACATCAGGCATCGACGCCTTTACCGGGCGAACGATGTTGAGATCCATCACGAAAGGCTCTTCCGAAGAATCGAGACGATCCCAACGCGGCCGAATCAGTTTGTCGTCCAGCGCCTTGACCCAGTCAATGCGGTTACCGACCTTAGCCGTTGGCAAACCTTCATAAGCTTTCTGTGGCGGCTGCAGATTGAAGGTTGCTTCATTAGCAGGATCGTGGATTCCGTCTTCCGGCGGCGGCGGGTTACTGCTATCCCGCTTTTGCAGGTTGACGTTGAACGTATTGGCCGAGGACATCTTGGATGCTGCCTGATCCTGTGCGGAAACAGTGTGCAATGTGAGCAGCAAGCCAAACAGTCCGAGGACAATGGCAATGTCTTTGATCGTTATTGTCATGGCTCCCCCCTCCTCCGACTACTTCTTCTGTTCCGCCGGAGCTGCCGTCGCTGCCGGGGCCAGCGGCTTGAATGCCGGGGCCACGAGGCGCTGCACGGTGCTGCCGTGGAAATGAGTGGGAGTGCCAGGGATACCGGAATGGCACATGGCGCAGTTTTCTACCGACCAGGCTACTTCGCCATTATGACAGGCGCCGCAGAACTGACCGTCGACGATCTTCGCCATCGTGATCTGATTACCGCCAGCCTTGAACTGGAAGCCAAGATCCGCGTGACAAACTTTGCAACGGAAACGAATGCGATGGAACCAGTGCGGAAACACTACCGGGCGCATGCCCGCCGCATCGGCATAGTTGTTGATGACGACGTCCGCATACTCGGCCTTGGCCGATTGTGGCATCGCCAAGATCCACAAACCCATCAGCAATCCCGCCAGCAGCGAAATGCCGAAGGGCATCCGAGAAATCATCGATGGCATTATCCCCTCCTCCTGACTTCCATAAAACTTTATTATTGCGCGCGGCGCGGACCTAAAAGGCCATCGACGCACATCAGAAACGGCGAGTCACCTGAAAATAGATGATGTTGTACGCCTCATCGTTCTGTACTCCGGCAAAACTGATGTACCGCCAACTGAAACTGGTATCCACGAGTCCGATCGCGTAATCCAATCGATTCTCCCACTCGGCGCGGTCAATCCCCTCATCCGTGGCAGCGCGAGCGATCCGAAGATCTGAATTGAATCGAAGCTGAGCTATGTCGAACAGACCCATGTGACGGTAGGTCACTTGGCCGGTGGCGCTTACTGTATCACTATCACGCTGCCCGTTGAAGTCCCGTTGGATGGCCTGCACAGTAAGATTTCCACTCAGTGTGCTGTAGAGCGTGAGGTTCTGCGTGCGCATGAACTGGAAGTTGGCGAATTGCTGACTATTCGGCTGATCACCGAAGCCGCGCGAATCAGACAACGTCACATACGCCGTGGTTGAACCAGACTCACCATACAGATCCCAGGAGAGACTCGCGGTGTGATCCAGGCGTTCATTGCTGACGTTGCTACTGCCCGCGACCGCATCGTCTCCAGACTGTCCGATCACGCTCACCGATTGGCTAAAACTGAGCCTGAATGTGCCGCGACCATTGGTCATCCACAGGCGCTGCGCATCATGACCGACAGTCAGCAATCCTGTCAGCAAGGACGCCTCACCGATGTCTTGGTTCTGCACCGAAGCCTGCGTGTACCAGTTCCAGGTGAACCCGGAAAGGAGATTGCGCAAATCCGATTGGTAAAGCGCGCCGACACGCTCGCGAGAACTGGTGTCCACCCCCTCGGCACTCGATTCAGTGACATCGACGCTGGCATCGAAACGCAGGTTTTTCGTGAATTGATAAAAACCGCCCGCGGTAGCGCTCACGCTGGCTTGATCGAGATTATTGCCCGCTGCGTTATTCGCCGTGAGATCGAAGAAACGCAGACCCGCGCTCAGCGAGAGCGGCTGATCCGCGGGACGCCAGAAGGCGAAACTCGACAACTGCGCGTAACTCATGTTGGCGTTGGACTGATTCGTACTATTCAGCGGCTGCCGGGTGCTGGTATCCGAATCGTAGTAACTCGCCATGGTGTCAAAGCGTAGCGCCCGATTCGGATGGAAGAAGTGTTCAACGTTCGCCAGCTTGATATCGGTGTTCTGATCGATGGTGGCGACCCCTATCTCCTGATAACTGGTGCGCATGCTCAGCGTGTGGCGCGGGCGACGCATGTTGAATTCGACACCGACAGAATTGTCGTGATAATCCTCGATGCCACTTGATTCCCAGGTACCGTGATCAAGGCGCAATTGCAGGCGATCACCAAGCTCGGTGAAATACCCCTGGCGCAAGGTCAGGCGCTCGGTGGAAAAATCATAACCACCTAAGGCAGTCAGCGGACTCGGCAAGCTAACGGTATCGACACGACTATCGCTCTTACGATACGACAGAGAGAACGGCGTGCGGCTCTGCGCCAGCACATTGAGATCAATATCTGCGCCGGCAATGATCGTGCGCGAAGACGTCCCCGCCTCACCGTAGTTGGTGTTGTCCTGGGTGACACGCAATCCCGCAGAAAGATTAGCGAACCAAGGCTCCCACAGATAAGCCTGTGCACCAACCGCGCCACGCAGCTGATTGCTGATAGCATCGCTGTTGCTGCTGCCGAGGATCGAGCGGAAGGAATAGCCAACGTTGCCAGAAACGTCGGTCAACACGACGCCGCCCGCACCGACGGCCTGCGCTGTCCATAGCGCCGCGACCGTCGTGTACAGCATCGCATTGAGATGATGCTTGCCCGCTGGCATTTATCCCGTATCCCCACGCCGAACGCCGCGGGGCGGCGCCGATCGCGGCATCGTTTTCAGGTTGTTATTCGCTCCGACAGCCGTGTCACGGCCTCGCCGGGGGACCTTTAGTCAAACGCGCCGAGCACAGCGTCGTTGACGGTAATTTTTGTCTTCTCCCGCAGCTGCACCAGCGCATCCTGCCATGCCCGCTCACGCTGCTCTCTGCGTAACAGATCCGTGGCACGCTCCTGCGCCTGTTCGAACGTGTTCAGTTCAGGCGCGGCGCGCTCATCCAACCTAACGATCGCAAACCCCTGCAAAATCCGTATCGGCTGCGAAATTTCTCCAAGCTTCATGCCATCTAGCGCTTCCTGCACCTCCTGACTCAGCATGCCGCGATGGACAAAACCGAGATCTCCTCCCTGCGCTGACGAAGGATCGGCCGAATGCAAACGCGCGAGCGCGGAGAAATCCCCCCCTTGCGCCAATTTCTTGCGCAGACGCACCGCTTCAGCGCCAGCACCCTCCCACACCGCGCCCTCAGCCCAGGGCTCGACCTTGAGCAAAATCAGCGACAAGCGCACACGCTCAGGCGTGGTGAATCGCTCTTTGTATGCCTGGTAATACTCCTTGGCCGCGGCGCGGTCAGGGACTGGCACATTCTCAATCTCATGCTTCAGACGCGTGATCGCGCTATCGCCAAGCAGTTGCTCGCGCAGCAACGCGCGCTCCCTCTGTGGATCCGCGCTCGCGGCGAGGCGCTCCGCCATGCGCGCGAGCCTATCCTTGACCCATGACTCATCCGGCTTGATGCCCCGCCGCTCCGCCTCTTGCAGCAGGACGACGCGATCGATCATCGATTGCGCCACCTCGCGCCGAAACGCGGCGATCTCGGCAGCCGGCACTTGGCCGTGATAAAAACGCTGGCGTATGCCCGCGTGAAAATTCGCCTCGAACTCGTCCACCGAAATCGTCGTACCACCGATCACGGCGAAAACCTCCGCTGCCGTCGCGCTTGGCGCCGCTGCATCTTCCTGTGCGGGCTGCGCCGCTGTCAGCGCCGGCTGCGCAAGCGCCAAAATCAGCACGATCAACGCAACCGTGTTCGAAAACCTGCGCATGTGCACACTCCTGACCACCTGTTTCGATCTCGTGCGTCTGAGCCGCGCGCCTTAGTGGCAGCGCGCGCCCATCGTCACTTGTTGTGGCACGTCAGGCACACTGCGCTACCCGTCGGGTTGATGCGCAGAAACAGTGGATTGTAATCGACGTGCGGATCGTGACAGGAGGCGCACTCCACGTATGGCTGCGGTTCGCCCACAAACACGCCACGGGTACCCACGCGGGTATAGAGCTTCATGTCGCTCTTTTCAAAATCCGAGGAAGAGCTGAAGGTTCTGGTATTGACCCACCACACGCGCTGCGTACCGACGATTTTTGACTCCGCCTGATTGAAGTCCAGATCGCGGCCAGGGCCGTAAGGATTGGATTGCGAGTAGCCGCCACCGGCAAACTGCACAGAGATCGGATGATCGTCGCGCAGATCTTTACCAATATTGGTGATAACAGTAGACGGACCGATGCGTCCGTTCACCTGCGCGGCCTGCCCGCTCCATGCGCCGGCCCTGAAAGACCAATTCTGCGCGCCGGAGCCTGGCTCGTTGATGATTGAGTCCATGGCCTGCGTGCCGTCATGACAAGACAAGCACGCAATTGACACCGAGCCGATGGGCTCTATGGCAGCATCGAGCGAGGTAGAACCGAGTTGGTCATAAGTAGTGAAACCGGTGGGATCGACGTTACGATTCCACAGCGGAACGACGACGGAAGCATCGCCGCCATGCGGCGTATGGCAGAACACACAGATCTCAGTAGTGCCGCTGAAATTGCTGGCGGCGCTGACACCGGTACCGCCCAAGTTATGCTTGGTATTGAAGATGCCCGCATTGGCGACGGCGGCGGATAGCGCGGCTACCAGCGCGAACACCAACCACGCATACCTGCTGACAGGGTAAGCTGCTCGCATTGTTGCCCCCTAGCCCCCTCTGATCATCGCGCTCGGCGCACCACCAACGCTGGGCGGTACCGAACCTTATCATTTTTATGCGGCTCAGAACAACGACCGGCTGTTACGAAGCAATCCTTACAAGCCGATGTTGAACCGATGGATCAATCCAGCCGAGATCGTTGTGACATTGTCACCCGCTGCCGCTGGCTGCAGTACGCTGCCACCACGTTCACCGCGATCATCATGATCAGGCTGCAAAGCATAAGCGGCCCGACTCTCATTGAGCATGGTAGCCGAGAACAGGTAGAGCTCTGTGCGCGGCGACATCGCATAAGAGACGCCGAGCGCGATCATCTGCGCCCCGCTGTCCGGCGTGCTGTCGAGCTTGCCCAGCATGCCATAAGCAAATTTCCAGGTGAAATTACCGGTGAGATGCGAAATGCTGGCGTACCACGCAGCCCGCGATTCATCCCCAGTCACCAAACGCACGCCATTATCAGCCTGCTCCCAGATCAACGCGACCTTGGTTCCCTGCTCGAAATCCCAGCCCAAAGCCGCCTTGGCCGCCGTTGCCGCTTTCTGCGTCGGGCTGTCGACCTGGCCAAGCCGTTCATAGCCGAGACCAAAATAAAGCGGTCCACTGTCAAAGATCAGTGTGGAGCTGAGGCCATTCAGATCTGCCTGCGCTGCATCGTGTGGCATTTCATCACGCGCTCGATTCGCAATGTAGGCCAAGGAGAAACGCAAACGCCGATCCTGGGGTGAAGTGTAATAAAGGATATTCCGCGAGACTTCGTTGAACAACGATTGACCTGCAACAGCACCGACCACCGCGCTTTGATCAGCACGTGTATCGATGAAGATATCCAGCCGATCAGTCAGGACGCGATACGGCGTAGCGTGGCGCCCCACCAGCAGCGTACCGAGGTTGCTGTCGAGCCCGACAAAGCTGTCACGGCCATCATTGCTCCAGCTGCCATCGTCGAGATCCACACCCTGCTCGTACTGCCAGACCACCGCCCACTGATCGCGCACGCCTTCACGACCGCGCAGACCGATAAAGGAACGATTGCTGGAAATCAGAAAAGAATTCTTTTTCGCCGGCACCAGATTGCCGTCGACATCGATGTCGCCACTGCCACTGCTGACAGCATCCAGCGAGACATGCGCCTGGCCATACAGCTCGATCGCGGACGCCGCCGCAGGCAGCGCTGCAAGCGCCAGCAACACGCATCCCGTCATCAGCCTGGCTTTCATGCCTGGAGCTCCGTCAGTTGGTAAACAAAGAGGGGCAAGATACTAGATAGGTGGGATTAGAGACAAGAAAAACAGACTCGCACTCGATGAATCACTCAACACCTAGACTGAAATAAAAAAAGCCGGGCACGAGGCCCGGCTTTGATCAAGCCAACTTCTGAAAGATCAGAAGGTGAACACAGCGGACAGAACGAGGGAGTCGTCATCGGAGCTGGTACCAAAATCATTCTCGACCTTCTCGTTGTGCCACTCACCGCGCACATCAACGTTGTCCATAGCCGCCCAGTTAACACCCGCGGTAATCGCGGTAACCTTCTGGTTAGCGAGATCGGCATTGAACTTGGCGTTGTCGTAACGCAGTGTGCCACCGATCGTGTCTGCGAACTTCAGCTTGGCACCCACCGAGAACGCGTTATCAAGAGTCTCATCCGCGGTCAGGAAATCAACGAAGAACGTGGTCTTCACCGCGCCCAGATCCAAACCGTAGGCAGCATTGAAGTCGATCAGATTGCCATAAGTACCAGCGAGGAGCCCTTGCTGCTTATTTTGCGTCAGGAAGCCGAGTTCCAGATTCAAGCCCGGCAGCGGCTCCGCACCGATGTTGGCCAGGATCGAGTTCTTCTTGTTCGCGCCACCGATGTCGTTCAGCACACCCACGGTCACCTTGGCCGGACCAACGTCCACATCCGCCGCCACGCCTTCGATGTTGTTCTGATAAAGCGTAGTCTGAGAATCCAGGGCGGTACTGACCAAGCTGCGGCTGAACGTGGTCTTCATCGGAGCGTCTTGGCTCTCGTAACCCATCGGGTTGTTGAAGCGACCGACGCGCACGCTGACCATGTCATTGACGCGCATACCACCGTAGATCTGCTCAATCTCCAAGACGTTAGCATCACCCGTGAAGTAGCCGCTGTAGCGGCTGTTCAGATCAAGGTCGGTGCGCACGTAAACGTTGTCGTTAACCTTGGAGCTGAGCGAGAGCTCGCCTTCGGTATTGAACTTCCGCTCAGTCACGTTCCCCAGCGCAGGATCTGTTTCGCCGGCATCGTCGATTACCGTAAGGTAGCTTTCAACATGGCCTTTGATGCTGACGTTTTCGTTGGCATACGCAGCGCTGGCACCGAAGGCGCCGGCAACGGCCAAAACCAGAAGTCGCTTGTTCATTCTCAACTCTCCCATTACACCAGTTTGATTTCTTACTTCAGGCGTCGAGCGAGCGACGCGGGAGTTTTTATACAGCGCGCCTACCAAATTTGCAACACTAATTTCCGCCAATTTTCAGGCGATTATGAGATTTGTATCAAAAAAACAACAAATGAGAAGGCAGGTCTCAACATAAACACGACAGCCCAACCCCACATCTTGGGGCTCTCGAAGCAAGCAAACGCAAGATATGCGATTGCCCTTATCAGAGAGAAAACCAGCTCGGAAACAAAAAATTATTAATTGAAGTTAAGAATGCGCTGAAATCACGCAAGACGGCGCGAGCGCAATGAGGAAAGTCAGGAAGCAGAGGAATTGCTGGCAGCACCGGTGATAGCTCGCCGCTTACTCAGACGGCTTAAAGAAAGTCTGAAAAAAACCCGATTTCCGTCATTGCGAGGAGCGGTTAACCCCGTAGCAATCCAGGCGGCATGTGGATTGGATTGGATTGGATTGGATTGCCTCGGCTTCGCCTCGCAATGACGAGGCCTCTGCGAAACCGAGCCTAATATCAAACTCTGAGGGTCGCTATCGGCGTGCCTAAGTTTTGTACTGGGGAGGGGATGGCTGGGGGACTAGGATTCGAACCTAGATTAGCGGAGTCAGAGTCCGCTGTCCTACCATTGGACGATCCCCCAAGGGGAGTGAAGCTTTCTGGCTGCCCGCAGATTGCGCGGGCCATGCTTATATCCAAAAGCATTGGCGCGAAGGCTCCGCATGGGGAGCACTTCACGCCAGCTGTGCGATTATTAACGCTTGCTGTATTGCGGACGCTTGCGAGCTTTGTGCAAACCGACTTTCTTGCGCTCGACCACGCGAGCATCGCGAGTGAGGAAGCCGTGCTGACGCAGCACTTTCTTCTTCGCTTCATCGTAAGCCAGAATCGCGCGCGCCAGACCGTGGCGGATCGCACCGGCCTGACCACTGGTGCCACCACCGCGTACAGTGACGTTGATATCGATCTGGCCACCGAGATCCGTAGCCTGCAGAGGCTGACGCACGATCATGCGCGCGGTCTCGCGGCCAAAGTAGGTATCCAGCGGGCGACCATTAACGGTGATGTTGCCAGCGCCACGGCTGATGAAAACTCGCGCCGTGGAGCTCTTGCGGCGGCCAGTAGTGCAGATGGACTGCGTCATCTCGATCTATCCTGCTTGTTTTATCAGATGGACTTCAGACTTCCAGCAGCTTCGGCTGCTGCGCCGTATGCTCATGCTCACCGCCCGCGTAAACGCGCAGCTTGCGCAGCATGGCCCGACCCAGCGGATTCTTCGGCATCATGCCCTTAACCGCGAGCTCGATAATGCGCTCAGGATGCTTCGCCTGTATTTCCTCGAAGCGCGCCGCGCGCATATGACCGATCGTGCCGGTGTGATGGTAGTAAACCTTGCCCATGGTCTTGTTACCGGTGACGCGCACTTGGGCAGCGTTGACCACAATGATGTAGTCGCCGGTATCGACGTTGGGGGTGTACTCAGCCTTGTGCTTACCGCGCAAGCGCTTGGCGATTTCGGTGGCAAGCCGGCCAAGTGTCTTGTCGGCTGCATCTACTACATACCAGTCGCGCTTGACGGTTTCCGGTTTGGCGCTGAAGGATTTCATCGTAACGAAACCTCGTAAATCGACCACGTAAATCGAAAAATGCGGAGCCCGCCAAGATCCCTTGCGGGTGGCGCATGATAACACCGCGCACGGCAGGGCCCCGTCCAAAGAGCGAGGATTCTACAGGTTCGATCGCAGGGTGGCAAGGCTCACCAAACAGCCGAAGCTAGATTTTCAACCGCTCCACCACCCGGCCGTCACGCAAGTGCTCTTCGATGATCTGATCGATATCGCGCTTATCGTGATAGCTGTACCAAATACCTTCGGGATAAACCACGATCGTCGGCCCCTCACCACAACGCCCAAGGCACCCGGCTGAATTCACGCGCACCTCGGCAAGCCCGAGCGCTTTGCACCTGGCTTTGGCGTAGTCACGCAAGCGAGCCGCATCATGATCGCCGCAAGCGGAACGACCATCGTCACGGCGATTGGTGCAAAAGAAAATGTGGCGATCGTAATACACCGCGCGAAGATACCGGACAGCATGCCTGCGAAACAAGAGCGCAGATAAAGGAACCTCTAAAAACCTCCGTCATTGCGCGGCCTCTGCGAAACGGTTGTGTATGACAGACGTAGCTAATGTCGCCTGACGAGACACGCTCTTCGCCATCCTGGCCGCTCGAACGCCGCCTTCCCTGGCGGCGTACAGTCTCCTCAGGCGACACGACAACAGTGACCCTCAAGGATTTGTGTTGAATTCGGTTTCGCAGAGGCCGCGCAATGACGGAGGTTTTTAGACCTTCCTTAGCGAAACCTTGGGATTGCACCAATAAACCCGGTATTCTGTCAGCCGTGAATACCCGCACCTGCCGTATCGCGCCGTGACTTGCGCCACGCATCCAGCTACTGATCAGACCGCATCACTCGCCGCAACTATCAGAACCGCCGCGGATCTGTGCGTGAAATGCGGATTGTGCCTGCCACACTGCCCAACCTACGGCATCAGCGCTGATGAAGCCGAATCCCCGCGCGGACGCATCGCGCTGATGCAGGCACTGGCAGAAAACGCGCTGCCCGCCGCAGGACGCCTGGAATTTCATCTCGATCGCTGCCTCAGCTGCCGTAGCTGCGAACGCGTATGCCCATCCAAAGTGGAATATGGACATCTGCTCGAAGCCGGACGCGCACTCGCCGCAGCAAAGCATCCACGCCCAGCACATCAACGACTACCAAAGCTGATAGCAAGCGGCGCATTCGTGCGCGCCGCTCCTGTACTACGTTTCTATCAACGCAGCGGCTTGCAGTATTTGTTACGACGCTCGGGTGCTTTGAAAAAGATGGGCTTGCAGCGCCTGGACAGCTTGCTACCACCGCTATCCAGGCGTTTGCAATTAAAGGACTACTATCCGCCGGTCGGATTACAGCGCGGCAACATCGGCCTTTTCACCGGCTGCATGGGCACAGCGCTCGAACAAGACGCACTGCATGCTGCCATCGCCTTGCTCAATCGACTCGGTTATGGCGTACATATCCCGCCGCAACAAACCTGCTGCGGCGCAATGCATCTCCAAAGCGGAGACGCAGACGGCGCCGCCGCACTTGCCGAGCGCAACATCGCCGCATTCAACGCGCTATCACTCGATGCACTCACCTACTGCGCAAGCGGTTGCGGCGCGGCGCTGGAGGAATACGCGCGCTGGTTTGAGCACGCCGAGAACAATGCACCAACCTTCCGCACCGCGCCGCTTGATCTATGCAGCCTGCTCGCACGCATCGAATGGCCAGAGAATGTGAAACTGCGCCCGCTACGCGCACGCGTACTGGTACACGAGCCATGCTCACTGCGCAACGTGCTACGCGCCGCCGAAGCACCCTACCAATTGCTGCGACGCATCCCTGAGCTAAGCATCGAAGCACTGCCCGGAAACGCGCGTTGCTGCGGCGGCGCAGGCGCAACCTTGATTCAACAAAGCGATCTTGCTGATGCACTGAGAGCAGACAAAATCGCCGCGCTGAAAACCGCGATCAATGCCAATGGCGAAGCAAAAACCCTACTGGTGACTTCAAATCTCGGCTGCGCACTGCAACTCAGCGCGGGGATTCGCGCAGAAGGAATCGATGTGGAAGTCATACATCCGGTGACGCTACTGTGGCGACAGCTTACGAACTAGAAACTAGGGAAAGCGAAGCATATAGGTTGGGCTGAGCGAATGTGAAGCCCAGCGTTGAAGGTACTGCTGGCGCTGGGCTTCGCGTTGCGAAGCCCAACCTAATAATCTCTAGTAAAGGTGAGCGTCTACAAAACTCAGACGTAATAAGCCGTCCCGGTCATTACGCGGGAAGTCAATCGCATCAGGTATTTCACCGGTGTTGGCAGTGGTGCGCCGCCTGCCTCTTGAGCTTGAGTGCCGTGATGAAGTTCGTCTTCGCGCATTTGTTCGAGGATGGCGCAGCTGCGCGTATCTTCGGGCGATAGGCGCGAGATGTGCCCATTGAGATGATCGATCACTTGGCGCTCGGTCTCGACGATGAAACCAAGACTCCATTTGTCACCCAGCCAGCCGGCGCAGGCGCCGATGGCGAACGAGCCTGCATACCAAAGCGGATTGAGCGCACTGGTACGACCGCCGAGCTCACCGATGCGCTGTGCGCACCAGGCGAGGTGATCATTTTCTTCGAGCGCGGCCTGCTCCATCTTTTCGCGCACCTGTGGCAAGCGCGCGGTAAGTGCCTGCCCATGATAGAGCGCTTGCGCTGCCACTTCACCGGAGTGATCGATGCGCATCAGGCGTGCGGTCTCGCGGCTACGCTCTTCATCGAGCGCAGGGTGCAAATGACCATCGGCAGGATTGGCACGACCAGAAACCGGAGGCTGACCACACACGGTGCGCAGCGCGCGATCGACCTGGATCAATACCTGGTCGATCACGCCGTATCTGCGCTGCGTGCTCCCGCTCATCTGCGCCTCAAACCTTGCGCAAATTGCGCCCGTAGAAGATCTCGCTCATCTCGCGCTGAAGCTGACGTTTGATCTGTAGCTTCTCGGCATCTTCGAGATCTTTCTCGCCGGTTCCGAACAGATAGTTATCGAGATCGAAGTCCTTCAGGATCATCTTGCTGTGAAAGATGTTCTCCTGATAGACGTTGACGTCGATGATCTGATAACGGTCCAGCGTATCGCGCGACAGGTAGTTCTGGATGGAATTGATCTTGTGATCGATGTAGTGCTTCTTGCCTTTGACATCGCGCGTGAAACCACGCACGCGATAATCCATCGTCACGATGTCCGACTCGAAACTGTGGATCAGATAATTCAACGCACGCAGCGGCGAAACCCGGCCACAGGTCGCCACGTCGATATCGACGCGGAACGTGCTGATGCCGTTATCCGGATGACTTTCCGGATAGGTGTGCACCGAGAGATGGCTCTTGTCGAGATGCGCCAGTACGACATCAGGCAATGGCAGCGGCCCTGGGGCTTCGGTATTCGCATTGTCATTGTAGACATCTGCTGATACCGGCTCCTCGGCG
>JAITWN010000116.1 GCA_031285245.1 Chromatiales bacterium
GGTCGCACCCGTAACAACCGTCGTACGCACGGGATTGATACTGCCGCCGACGCTCGCATTCGTGGTGATTTCGTACGTCACAGGTGTCGGCTTATTGCCGGACAAGTCCTTGAGCGATCCAACGGCGGGGGATGACTGCCAGGTGAGAGGATGAGTGCTATCGCTGCCGCAACCCGCGAGCGCGAGCGCGAGCGCCGCCAGCAGAACAGCGAACCATGACGCCCAGCGCGCAACACAGCGCCGCGCACTGGGTAAACATAGGGGTAAATACGCAGCGCTCATCTTTCCTTCCTCCCTCTTGCCGGGGCTGCCAGGCGCGCGATCACGCCTCCATCACCGGCACCCATCATAAGAGATGGGATCGGCAGCGAGCAAACCAGCAGCGCATCCCCGCGTAACAATCGAGCATGCGGATGCGCGGGGCAGATACCGTGAACTGAGCTTTTGGAGAGTGATTGGAGCTGGCGAGAGGAATCGAACCCCCGACCGGCTGATTACAAATCAGCTGCTCTACCTACTGAGCTACGCCAGCAAAGTCGTGAAGATAACGCCGGGGGATTATATACCAGCGCGCAGCCCCGTTACGGACATATCGATTCGCGCCACTCAAGCTGCGGCTCGTCCTGCTGCCACACCTTGCGCAGATCATCGGCCGCACCCGGCGCCGCGGTATCAAAACGCAGCAGATAACCACTGCGTGTTTCGGTCTGACGACGCAGTTCGGGCGTGTAGCCGAGACCAACCAATTCGCGGCGACGACGCTCGGCGGTGACTTTGGAACTGAATAGACCAAGTGAAACCACTTTGCTGCCATCAAGCGCTACGATGGCGATGTCTTTGATGCCATCGTCGTTCATGCGACGCATCATGTCGCGCGCACCCGAGAGGTCAAAGCGCTGCTGGGTGACCAACCAGTATCTATCAACCGGCATCTCCCACTCCATGGCTTCGAGCGTTGCTTTCATGCCCGCCTTTTGGGCAACGTTTAAAGCTTCGCGCGCGCGTTTGGCATCTTCCCAAGGGCCTACGGCAAGGCATACGCCAGCCACAGAGCGCGGTTCGCCTGCCAACTCTCGTTGAGATGTCAAAGGCACTGAAGGCTGCGCAATCGGCATTTCCTGCGCAGGCGTAGACTCTGGCTGCAGAGCCGCAGCATCACCGCGGGTCGCCTCTAATGAGGCGCCAGCATTCATGGCAAGCTGATTTGCCCCTGCGTGATCCGTGCGCTCACGCAGCAATACGAGCGGCGGCATGTCATCGCGTGCGAGCGACGCCAAACGCACTGGCGGCGTGGCGCGTGCGCTCAGCCAATCGACAACCGGCTCATGCCAATAGAAAAAGGCGAGATTAGCAGCCAAGAGCAATAGAAAAAAAATTCTCATCCCTGCTCTCTCTCAGCAGAGAGCGCCAATCCTTCCAGCACCAGCTCGGGGCGATGCGAATACCTTACCTGAAGCAGCGGCAAGAGACACCCGGCATCTCCTCCGGTGATATAGCAGCGCATCTCCCCGCCCAATGAGGCTCTGAGCACCGCAACCGCACGATCGATGCCGGCAACGGCTGCGCACAGCGTGCCCGCACGCAAGGCTTCCCGAGTATCGCTCGCCCATGGCAGCAAGGTTTCAACCATATCGCCCGCTTCCACACGTATTCCCTGCGTGCTCGCGATCAGCATGCGACGCATGAGTCCAAGACCAGGCATGATGAGCCCACCGAGATGCAAACCATCTATGCGCACGGCATCGATCGTGATTGCTGTGCCGCAATCGACCACACATAACGAACCTATGGCACTGTCGCCGCGCGCGCCAATCAGCGCCAGCCAACGATCGACGCCGAGCCGCGCAGGCTCAGCGTAGGCATTCACCATGCCGTAAGCCTCGCGCCGCGGCACGATAAATTCGGCAGTGAGCGCCCAGGTTTCCATGCAATAGGTCGACAACGCGCAGGCGAACTGCGTCCCGAGCACGCTGCTGACCAATACGCGCTCGGGCCTCGGCAGAGTTGCCCACACGAGGGAAAGCGCATACACATCATCCAGATCGGTACCGATACGCGGCACGGGCGCACCGACCTGAAGCGTACCGTCCACCAGACAGGCCCATTTGAGCCGGCTGTTACCTGCATCCAGCAAGATCATCATGTCGACGCCGCCTCCTCGAGCGTGCGCTGCGCACGCGAGCGCACGCTGACATCGCCAGACAGATAACGCCTCAATTCGCCATTCTGATGTTCCACCAGCAAAGCACCATCGACATCGATACCGCGCGCGACGCCGGTCATTTCCGTTCCTCGCACATCGAGCACCGCGATCGAGCAGCCATGCAATGCATCATGCTTGCGCCACTGCGCCATGAATGCCGCGAGTCCCTCAACATCGAAACGCGCCAAAGTTTCGACCAAACGATCCAGCAGCGCAGCAGCGAGATGGTTACGTGATACTGGCTTGCCCGCTGCACTAGCTGCATCCACCCAAGACTGGCCGATCGCTTCCTGCGCGCGCGGCATAGCGACGTTGATACCAACACCAATCACCACTGCGCCATTGGACGCTTCAATCAACGTGCCCGCGAGTTTGGCGCCCCGCCAGATCACATCATTCGGCCATTTCACCGCCGCACCCCGCACGCCGACATCTTCCAGCGCACTTAGCACCGCAAGCCCGACGCTGAGCGCGAGCCCGGTGAGCGCATCAGGGCTACGCGTAAAACGCCACAGCAGGGAAAGATAGATATTGCGTGCACAAGGAGAAACCCAGCGTCGCCCCTGGCGCCCGCGCCCCGCGCGCTGCGCTTCGGCAAGACAGACCGCGCCGCAAGGGAGCGCAGCAGCGCTGCGCAGAAGCTCACTGTTGGTGGAATCGATTTCGTAGTGCAGCGTCAACGGCCCGAGAGACGCGCGCGTTGCAGGAGCAAGCGCCTGCGCGATAGCTTCGGTGGAGAGCAGCTCTAGCGTCTCTGTGAGCTGATAGCCATGCCCGGGCATGACATCGATCTGCAAACCGGCTGCGCGCAGATCCTGCACATATTCCCCTACTAGCGCAGGGCGCACGCCCAGAGATTTTCCGAGTGCCGCACCAGAATGAAAGCGACCATCGGAAAGGATGCGTAGCAATTCCTGGCCGTGCGACATGGCGCTAGTCTAACAGGCTCCGCGTCCGGCTAAAAAGTGGCGATGCTGCGGCCGCTATCGATCAGCAGGTATCGCGGCAAAAAGCCGTGAACTCAACATAAGGTGAGGAACTCCATGCTCGGCTTCATCCACGCGCTGTCACGCGATTTCGAAGACATGTTCGGCAAGCGCGCCAATCTGCTCTACATCAACTGCATGCACTTTGATCTTCTGCGGCGCCATTTTTCCAATCCGAACGACATGTCGACCATGATGACGGTGCTCGGCATGACGATCATGATCAGTGAAGACGCGGTGAATCCGCACCTCGCGCGCATCGCTCACACCACGCGTCCACGCCACCACCCAGGTGTGCCGGGGCGACCGGCTAACACACCGTGAAAGTGGGCATGCGAGCGAGTGTGTATCCTGAATGCAAAACCCTCTCGGGCCGACATTGGAATTTTCAAAGAGAGTCTAGGAAGAAAATCTAGGGAGCCTGCGTCATTGCGAGACGAAGCCGCCGTGGATTGGCCCATCTGAATAGACACAGAGCTAAAGCCCCTCGCAATGACGAGGCGGGGACGATGCGGGTTTTTTCAGACCTTCCCTAGCTTGAAAAAAACTCGATCATCGCGCTCAGGCCGGATTGGAATCCTGACGACGCTCCTTGAAACGCGCCACATCGCTTTCGCGCGTCATGCGTATCTCTCCCTGATGGATGGCGCCTTCCTCAACTGCCACTACCGGCGCGACGACGCGGCCGATGACGCGGGCGGTGTGGGTCAGCTCAAGCTTTTCGCGCACGCTGATGTCGCCCTGCACTTCACCGGAAATGATCGCGCTGCTGGCGCTGATGTTGCCGATCCAACGTCCCTGTTCACCCAGCACGACGATGCCTTCGATGTTGCAATCACCCTCGAAGGTGCCGTTGACGATGGTGTTGTCCTTGCCTTCCAGACGGCCGATGAAACGACTGTCATGGCCGATGAGCGTTGAGATCTGCTGTACACCGTCGAGCGTGCGCCGTCCTTTGCCACGCCCGCGTTTGATAAACGACTGTAAGTCCATTGCGATGCCAACTCCCTGATTGAATAACGCGGCGTCCACCAGGATCATCCACCCCCCCTGTATATCGTCCGCGGCGGCGCATTATAAAGTCCTGGATTTTCATTCCGATATATGACGTTATCGAAACAAACAACCCCGCCCCGATACGCCACCTCATGCTTGCTCGAAGGTCATGGAGTTTGTGCTGGAAACGCATTGCGCTTGCAGCATTGCTGATGTGTACGCTGGCGGTGGCCACGCCCATTAGTAGTGCGGCACCCGCGCACGCCGCACTCGATGTGCGCATTCTGGTGGACGTTTCGCAGTCCGGCCAGCGCGCCGATCGCCAGGCAGCGCGCAGCACCATGGTGAACCAACTGATCGATCTGCTGCCAACCGGCAGCCGCGCCGGCATCTGGATCTATGGCGAAGACGCGCAAGCATTGGTCTCGCCCGGCACCGTTGATAGCGCTTGGCGCGAAGCCGCTCACCGCGCCAGCGCACGCATCGATGCCTCTTCTGCTTCGGCTTCGCCTCGGGCTGATTTTTTCGCTGGACTGTACGCCGCCACCGCAAGCTGGCGCGGCAATGTACTGGTGCCCGCTGAACGCCATGTCATTGTCATCGGCAATGGCGATATCGACGTACCAGGGGGTACCCCAGCGATCGAAGCCTCGCGCGATCGCATTGTTCAGGAACTGTTCCCACTGCTTCAGCAAGTCGGCGCCGCCGCGCATTCCATCGCACTCTCCACGAGCGCGAAACACGCGCTGCTCGCCGAGCTGAGCGCCGCTTCCGGTGGACAGCGCATAAGCCTCAGCGACGAACCGCCGGCATCGACACTACTGCGCTTGTACGAACAAGCCATGCGCCCCTTGATGCTGCCGATACACGGCAACGAAATCATCGTCGATAGCGACATAAGCCAGCTCACCGTCCTCGCCGTGAAGCGCCCGGATACAGCGGAACTGAGCCTACGCACGCCTGCAGGCCCGGAATTTGAAGACAATTCGCAGCGCGCAGAAACCGGTTACGAAGTCATCGTCGTTGAGCGCCCCGTAGCCGGCACGTGGCACTTCGACGGACCAGCAAGCGATGACGTCCGCGCGCTCATCAATAGTGATCTCAATCTCGCCGCCGGCCCCTTGCCGGCGCGTGTCTTCGTCGGCGAAAACATGAATCTGCGCGCTGGCCTGCTGGCCTACGGTCGCGCTCTTGATAACAAGGCACTACGCCATACGCTGCGTCTGCGCGCCACCTATCCCGGCATCGATGGCTTGCCTGTGCAGACGATGCTGCGCGATGACGGCCGTGGTAGTGATGCGGCCGCCAACGATGGTATCTACACGCTGGATCTGCCCGCCGGACTGCCGGCCGGCCAGCAAAGTATTCGGCTTGAAGCCGACGGGACGATTTTCGAGCGCCTGCGCTATCTGCCGGTGGAAGTGGTCACAAGCCCAGTCACTACTATTTTTGAACACACGGAACGAAGCGCGACGCTGTATATCCTGCCGCATGCCGATCTGGTGCGGCCAGACAGCGTGCATGCAGAGATCGAAGTCAGCGCAGATGGCGAACATGCCGGGCGCTACACTGCCGTGCGCCACGCACCCAATGAATGGCGTATCGATCTTGCTGATTTTATGGGACGCGGCCTGCATGAGCTCGCGCTCACCGTCAACGCCGAACGTGTTAAGGGCGGAGAGCTGAATTACCAGGAAGCTCCACGCCGCTTCAGCGCAGCCGGCCTTGAGGATCCGCGCCCCAAAGAAGAAGAAGAAGAAAAGCCCGCCGATGAAATCGCGCCCAGCGCACCTGCACAACACGTCGGACTTGCTATCCTGCTTGGCAGCATCGCGTTAGGCTCGCTGCTGCTGACCCTAATCAGCCTCAAACCTTTGATCGCCGGCCCCAAGGCTCATGCGGTACCAGCTGCCGCTACAACCGCAGCCGCCGTCTATGCCTCAGGAATCGTCGAGTCCAACAAGCTGGCACCAGTGGCCGCCGTCGCCGACCCCGCTCCCGCACAAGCAAACGTAGTAACAGAGATAACGGAAGAAACTGAGACGCCGACGACTGCCGCCACGCGCATGGATGCCATCATGGCGGAAATCGCCGCCGACGCAGCAGCGCAAGTCAATCCGAAACTCAAGGAAAAAGTCGAACGCGCAACGAAGAGCGCGAGCACCAGCGACTTGTCATCAAACGATCCGCTGCTCGACATCGATGTGTCGGAGATCGATCTCGATTTCAATTTCGATGAAGAGATACAACAGGAAGCGGTGTGAAGGCAGAGCACCACACCTTGAGGCTCAGTGATCAGGCAGTGTCTGTTGATGATTCACACATTAGGTTGGGATGAAAAAACCGCATCGTCATTGCGAGGGACGTTAGCCCCGCGGCAATCCAGACGGCTACGTAGATTGCTTCCTTCGGCTTCGCCTCGCAATAACAAACCTGAGGGAGTTCAAATATAGGTTGGGCTGAACACAAAGCGAAGCCCAACTTTGAAGGTGCGAATGT
>JAITWN010000146.1 GCA_031285245.1 Chromatiales bacterium
GACGTACAACAACGAAAGACCGAACATGGCGCTAGGCGGCATCACGCCCAGGCAGAAGCTGGCAATGGCCGCATGACCATTTTCCACTTCTGAGCCCCGCTAAGAACGGGGGGATTACCATCCGACCGAGCAGGGACGTACCAGCCTTTCACCACCTCTTCGATAAAACCGGCATTTAGTAAACGCTCCCTGTGGGTACGGCTGAGCTGGCCGCTACGGATAGCAATAGCCACTTGATCTTGAAGCTGGTTTAGCGCTTCCAGGGATGCGGCGAGTTTGTTGGAGGAAGTGGCCATGAGGGTACTGCGATTGTTCGGGACGCGCAGGCGCTTGGCTTGTGGGGAGGCACTGAGCAAGACGAAGCTCGACGCGCCAACGGTCCCGAACAATATCCCCAGGTTCCGCCTCAATCATCGCGATTATAGTTGGGCTTCGCTCAGCGCCAATCTATAAGACCACCTTCACTTCTTCTTTAGCTCCGCATCAATAGCCGCAAGTAAACGCGGATCATCAGCCGTGATGTCTGGCGCGAAGCGACCGACGATATTTCCTTTGCGATCGATGAGGAATTTTTCGAAATTCCATAGCACTTCGCTCGGTTTGCCGGTGTCGATGCCGTAGCCTTTGAGTTTTTCACGAAAAGGGCCATCGCCTATCGTAGCGGGGATCGCTTTCGTCAATGCAGCGTAGAGTGGATGTTGGTCTGCGCCTTTGACGGAGATTTTGGAGAACAGCGGAAAATGTACGTCGTAGTTGAGCGTGCAGAATTGGCTGATCTGCGCATCCGTGCCGGGTTCTTGTTCTTTGAAGTTGTTGGCGGGGAATCCGAGGATTTCTAGGCCGCGCGCATGCTTGCTCTGATAGAGCTTTTCGAGGCCCTCGTATTGCGGTGTCAGTCCGCATTTTGATGCGACGTTTATGATCAGCAGCACTTTGCCCTGGTATTCGCTGAGGCTTGCGGTGGTGCCGTCGATGCGTTTGAGAGGGATGGATTGAATCGCGTTCATGAGGGAGTCCTTTTCGGCTTGCTGTGAAGCCATCCATGGTACAGCGCCTCTGCGCGCGGATCATAGTGGCAGCGCTGCTTATGCAATGTGGTCGGCGCATTCAGCCAAACGACGTGATGAGATTACGCGCTCGAATCGAGCGGGTGCATAGAGGGCGTGCCCGCGCCGTGTGCGAAGTGTAAGATGCCTTGCATGGGCAGCAGTGCGTGATTAGCAAGTATCCGCGCAGGCATTCTGCTCGCATGATTGCAGTGAATAATTCCAGCTAAGGAGCCGCTGAAAAACTTCTGTCATTGCGAGGCGAAGCCGAAGGAGTTCATGTGATCGTCTGGATTGCCACGGGGCTAATAATTATCTGGCGCCCCTCGCAATGACGAAGCGGGGTTTTTCAGAATTTAATAGAACGCTAAGAAAATGGAGGACCGTTGATGAAATCCCGTGCTGCTGTGGCTTTCGCTGCAGGTGAACCGCTCAAGATCGTCGAGATCGATGTTGCTGCGCCGAAGAAGGGCGAAGTGCTGGTGAAGATTACGCATACTGGCGTCTGCCATACCGATGCGTTCACTTTGTCGGGCGATGATCCTGAGGGTTTATTTCCTGTGGTACTCGGGCACGAGGGCGCGGGTATCGTGGTGGAAGTTGGTGAGGGCGTGACCAGCGTCAAGCCCGGTGATCACGTCATTCCGCTTTATACCGCTGAATGCGGTGAGTGTTTGTTCTGCAAAAGCGGCAAGACCAATCTGTGCGTGGCGGTGCGCGCAACGCAGGGCAAGGGAGTGATGCCTGATGGCACTTCGCGGTTTTCCTATAACGGTCAGCCCATTTATCACTACATGGGTTGTTCGACGTTCAGCGAATACACGGTCGTTGCTGAAGTGTCGCTGGCGAAGATCGATCCCAAGGCCAATCCGGAGCATGTCTGTCTGCTCGGCTGCGGTGTTACTACCGGCATCGGTGCAGTGCACAACACGGCCAAAGTGCAGCCAGGGGATTCGGTCGCGGTGTTTGGCCTCGGCGGCATCGGGCTTGCGGTGATTCAGGGTGCGCGTCAGGCCAAGGCTGGGCGCATCATCGCCATCGATACCAATCCGTCGAAGTTCGCGCTGGCGAAAGCGTTTGGCGCTACTGATTGCATCAATCCCAAGGATCACGATCGTCCGATCCAGCAAGTGGTGGTCGAAATGACGGGCTGGGGTGTCGATCATTCTTTCGAGTGCATCGGCAATGTGAACGTGATGCGCGCGGCGCTCGAATGCGCGCATCGCGGTTGGGGGCAGTCGGTGATCATCGGCGTTGCTGGCGCGGGGCAGGAAATTTCCACGCGTCCGTTTCAGCTCGTCACCGGACGCAAATGGCTCGGTACGGCGTTTGGTGGCGTGAAAGGGCGTTCGCAGTTGCCGGGTATGGTCGAGGATGCGATGAAAGGCGCGATCGAGCTCGCGCCGTTTGTCACGCACACCATGGGGCTTGATGACATCAATCACGCTTTCGATCTCATGCACGAAGGTAAATCGATTCGCTCAGTGGTGCACTTCTGATGGAACGCATCGAACATCGCGCTTCTTTCGGCGGCTGGCAGGACGTGTATCGGCACGAATCAAAAGTGCTCGGCTGCACGATGAACTTCGCGATTTATCTGCCGCCGCAGGCGCAGCGTGAAAAGCTGCCGGTGCTCTATTGGCTGTCCGGCCTCACTTGCACCGAGCAGAATTTCATCATCAAAGCCGGCGCGCAGCGTTATGCCGCTGAGCATGGCGTGATCATCGTTGCGCCAGATACCAGTCCGCGCGGCAATGATATCGCTGATGGTGATGGTTACGATCTTGGTCAGGGCGCGGGTTTCTACGTCAACGCTACGCAGCAGCCGTGGTCGCAGCATTATCACATGTATGACTACATTAACGATGAACTACCGGCGCTGATCGAAGCGAATTTTCCGGCGACGTCCGCGCGTTCGATCAGCGGACATTCAATGGGCGGGCATGGTGCGTTGGTGAGCGCACTGCGTAATCCTGGGCGTTATCGCAGCGTGTCGGCGTTCGCGCCGATCTGCGCGCCGATGCAATCGCCTTGGGGTATAAAAATATTCACGGCGTATCTCGGTGAGGACCGCGAGACGTGGCGACCTTACGATGCCAGTGAACTGGTGCGTAGCGTGAAGGAAAGATTGCCGCTGCTAGTCGATCAGGGTGAGGCCGATGAGTTTTATATAGAGCAGCGTCTGCGTCCGGATGTGTTGCGTGCGGCGGCAGATGCGGTGGGATATCCGCTCACGCTGCGCATGCAGCCGGGCTACGATCACAGCTATTATTTCATTGCCAGCTTCATCGGCGAACACATCGCTTACCACGCTCGCGCGCTGCACGTATAAGGTTCGAGGAAATCATGGACGCAGGATTCTGGCTTCGAAAGTGGGAAAACAATGAAATCGGTTTCCACGAAGGCGTGCCCAATGCACTGCTGGTGAAGTACTTCAGCGAGCTTGGTCTGGCGCCGGGTAGCCGTGTGTTTCTGCCGCTGTGTGGCAAGACGCGCGATCTCAATTGGCTACTGAGCGAAGGTTATCGTGTCACTGGCGCTGAGCTGAGCGAGATGGCTGTTCAGCAATGGTTTGCCAGCAGCGGCATCGAGCCGGTGGTGGCGGAGCTTGCGGCGCTCAAAGTTTACAGCGCGCCACAGATTGATATCTTCGTTGGCGATATTTTCAGCTTGTCTCCCGCTTTGCTCGGCGTGGTGGATGCGATCTACGATCGGGCAGCTTTAGTCGCGCTGCCTGCTGATATGCGCTCGCGCTACACCGCACTTCTGCGCGCGCTTACCGATAATGCGCCGCAATTGCTGGTCTGCTTCGAATACGATCAATCCGCAATGGACGGGCCTCCGTTCTCGATCGATGATGAGGAAGTGTGCAGGCATTACGGAGATTTCTATCAGCTCGCGCTACGCGAGCGCCATGAAATGGTGGGCGGTCTGCGCGGCAAGTGTGCGGCGCGAGAAAATATCTGGCTGCTGAAGAAGAAGTATTGATCAGAGCCGGAAATTTCCGTCATTGCGAGGCGAAGCCGAAGGAGTTCACACGTCGTCTGGATTGCCACGGGGCCAATAATTATCTGGCGCCCCTCGCAATGATGACGAAAATCGGGGTTTTCAGAAAATTTCTCTCGATCAAATTTCTCAAGGAGGAGAAATATGAGCATCAATCTCAAACGAGCTTATGACACACCAAGCTCCGGCGATGGTAAGCGCGTGCTCGTCGATCGCACGTGGCCGCGTGTGTGACCAAGAAAATAGCTGGAAAGCGCAAAGTGACTCTGGTGTATGCCGCCAAGGATGAAGAGCGTAATAACGCAGTCGTGCTGCAATCGATCATCGATCACTGAAGTGCACGATCGCGCGTCGCTTGGAAGTCAGTGGGCCGCGATTGTGCCAGCCTAAATTAGGAGCGTTCATATGCACGCGGGTTCCAGTCTTGAGCTCAAGGTGCCACCGCCTGTGGTCGGTTTGGTGATCGCTACTCTCATGTGGCTGGCGTCATCGCATGTGCCGCGCTTCGAAATGATGTCCTCTTCGCTGTTGGTGTTGTTGTTCGCAGCCGCTGGAGTTTCTTGCGATTTCGCCGGTCTGTGGGCGTTTCGGCGCAAGAGAACGACAGTCAATCCCATGGCCCCGCAGAAGACTTCGGCGATCGTTGATATTGGCATTTATCGATTCACGCGTAATCCCATGTATCTTGGCATGATGTTCATGCTTTGCGGTTGGGCAATGCATCTGTCATCGCTGTGGTTGTTGTGCGGGCCGTTGGTTTTTCTGCTGTATATCGATCGTTTTCAGATCGTGCCAGAGGAGAGAGCGCTCTCATCACGCTTTGGAAAAGAGTATGAGGCTTATAGGAGGAGAGTGCGGCGGTGGTTGTGACCGTTCCGCGCGAGGCCTCAGCGAAGTTGAGTCCAACCTATGACTAACTCCCCTTGCTCGCTTGAGCGGGAGAGGTTGGAATTAGAGGGCACTGTCTACATTCACAGACGTTCGTTCGCTGGTTTGATGGTGCGCGCATTGCCATAATTCATCACGATGCACTTCTTCTTATGAGTGGGTGATATGTCGCCTGCTCCTCGCAAGGGATGGCGAATGAAGAAAGAAGCTCAATCGACCTCAGATGCGCGCGCGCTGATTTTTGGCGAAGTGTTGTTCGATGCTTTCGCAGGCGGCGTAGAAGTGCTCGGTGGTGCTCCGTTCAATGTTGCCTGGCATTTGCAGGGTCTTGGGATGCAGCCGCTTTTCGTCAGTCGTATCGGTGATGACGAAAGAGGTGCGCGCGTGCTCAGGGCCATGCAGGATTGGGGCATGGATACTCGCGGTTTGCAGCGTGATGATGAGTGTCCAACAGGTTTGGTTCGTATCGATATTCGCGATGGGCAGCCGGTCTTCGATATCCTGCCAGCGCAGGCCTATGATCACATCGATTCCAGCTATGCGCTGCGCGCGGCGTTCTCTTCAGCGATAGACGTCATCTACCATGGCACACTCGCGCTGCGTAGCGCGGTGTCTCGCACTACCTTGCATACGCTGCGTGCTCGGCTTGATACGCGTGTGTATGTCGATCTCAATCTGCGTTCTCCCTGGTGGAGCGAGAGTGATGTCAATGAGGCGTTATTCGGCGCGACTTGGGTCAAGCTCAATGATGAAGAGCTTGGCCTAATCGCTGAGGGATTAGGCATTGGCGATGAGCAGCAGGCACGCGCCTTGTGCAAACGCTTCGGTATTCAGTCGCTGGTTGTCACGCGCGGTAGCAATGGAGCTTTCATTCGCACGGCGGATCGTATTGCCCAAGGCGACGCGACGTGCGTGGATAAGCTCGTTGATACCGTCGGCGCAGGCGATGCCTTTGCTACTGTCGCGCTGATCGGTTTCACGCGCGGCTGGCCTGCGGAACAGACGCTTGCGCGTGCACTCGATTTCGCCGCGTGGATTTGCGGCGTGCGCGGTGCAACGGTTGCTGATGTCGATCGCTATGCGCTCTTTCGTGAGGCGTGGGGGCTCGATGTCGAGTGCTGAAAACTTTGGGAATTTTGGGAGCGGGCTCTACATCGTGCTGATCAGTGTTCACGGGCTGATCCGAGGGCACGACCTTGAGCTTGGACGCGATGCCGATACCGGCGGGCAGGTGCTCTACGTGGTGGAATTGCTGCGCGCGCTTGCTGCGCATCCTGCGGTTGAGCGCGTTGATCTGCTGACGCGCTGCATTGTTGAAAGTCGTCTTCCTGGATACGACGAACCGATGGAAGAGGTCGCGCCTGGCGCAAATATCGTACGCATCGCCTGTGGCCCACGGCGCTATTTGCGCAAGGAAGCGCTGTGGCCGCACCTCGATAGCTTTGCTGATCGAGCGCTGAGGTATCTGCGCAGCCTGAGCAGGCTACCTGATCTCATTCATGCACATTACGCTGATGCTGGTTATGTCGGTGTGCGCCTCAGTAGTTTGCTAGAGGCGCCACTGGTGTTCACCGGGCATTCGCTGGGGCACGTCAAGCGCGAGCGTTTGCTGGAGAAGGGAGTATCCACCGACGTCATCGAAAGTCAGTATCGCATGACGGCGCGTATCGAGGCGGAGAATCAAGCGCTTGATAATGCGGCTTTCATTGTCGCCAGCACGCATCAGGAAGTTGAAGTGCAATACAGCAGATATGACAACTATCAACCGAAGCGGATGGTGGTGATTCCACCAGGCGTTGATTTACAGCGCTTTCATCCGCCGCTACGCGGTGAGGCGAGGCCGCCGATTTACAGCGAGCTTTGCCGTTTTTTGCGGCATCCCGAAAAGCCAATGATTCTTGCGCTTTCTCGTCCTGATCCGCGTAAGAATCTGCCTGCGCTGATTCATGCCTATGCGCAACATAAGAAACTGCGTGATCTCGCCAATCTGGTGCTGATCACTGGCAATCGTGATGATGTCATGGCGATGGAAAAAGGGCCGCGCCGAACGCTCACTGAACTCATGCAGCTCATCGATCACTATGATCTCTATGGCAACATCGCCTATCCCAAGCATCATCAGCCGGGTGATGTGCCTGATCTCTATCGGCTGGCGGCACGTAGTCGTGGCCTGTTCGTCAATCCCGCGCTCACTGAACCCTTCGGTCTCACGCTGCTTGAAGCCGCAGCGAGTGGTCTGCCGGTCATCGCGACCAATGATGGCGGTCCGCAGGACATCATTGCGTATTGTCGCAATGGATTGTTGGTAGACCCGCTCGATATCGATGCGCTCGGTGAGGCGATGTGCTCCGTGCTCAGCGATCGCGCGCGCTGGCAGCATTGGTCAAAGGCGGGCATTGCGGGCGCGAAGCGCCACTTTTCCTGGGAAGGGCATGTGCGCGGCTATCTGCGTGAAGTGCATAAGGTGATGGCGGGTTCGCGCCGTCGTCAGCGCGGGGCAAACGCGGCGCGAAGTCGCTTGCCAAGTGCTGATCGCATTTTGGTATGCGATGTCGACAATACGCTGATCGGAGATCGCAACGGTCTTGATCAGCTTATGCAAGTGATGCGCGATACGCCGGCGCGGCTGGGTTTCGGAGTGGCGACGGGGCGCCATCTTCAGGCGGCGCTGAAGGTGCTGAAGCAATGGCGTGTACCGATGCCTGATTTCATTATTTCAGCGGCGGGCAGTGAGATCCACTATGGTCCGAAGCTGGTAGAAGATGAAGGCTGGAAGCGCCACATCGATCACCGCTTCGAGCCGGATCGCGTGCTTACTGCAATGCAGGGCGTGCGCGGGGTGCGTATGCAGCCCGCCGATGAGCAGCGTCGGTTCAAGATCAGTTATTTTCTTGATGCAGGCAGCTGCGACCATGGAGTAATGCTCGAGATCGTGCGCCGTTTGCGTCGTGCGGACATTCACGTCAACGTCATTTGTTCTTATCAGAAGTATCTCGATCTGCTGCCGGTGCGCGCTTCCAAGGGCGCTGCGCTGCGCCATATCGCGGACAAATGGGGCGTGCCCATAGATCGTGTGCTGGCTGCGGGAGATGCCGGCAATGATGAAGAGATGCTGTCGGGTGAAACACTTGGTGTCGTGGTGGCCAATTACAGCGCGGAACTCGAAAGACTGCGTGGCCGTGATCGCATCTACTTCGCTCAGGCTCCCTACGCTTTGGGAATCCTGGAAGGTATCAGGCATTACGATTTTCTCGGGCGGCCGCGTTCCCGCGAGCCGTCGACGCAAGCGCTGGTCACCGCCTGATTGCATCCGTGCTGATCAGCTCCACTTACGGAGACTGTCATGTCAAACGATCTCGAGAGCTATCTGCAGGAAAATCGTGAGGCGAGTTATGCGCTGCTGCGCCGTTACATCGCCATGGGGCGACCGTTTCTGCTGCGCTCAGACATCATCGATGAATGTAAGGCTTTCTGTGAAGAGAATCCCGCTCTGGGTTTTGAAGGCTCTGCGCTGCATGGACTGATCAAGTTTTCTCAGGAGGCAACCGTCGATGCGCCCTGGATCTACATTGCTTCGCGGCGTTATGTCGCGCGCTGGAGCTATTACCGCATTCATGCCGAGTCGATGGGCGGCGAGGAAATCAGCGTCAGTGAATATCTCGCTTTCAAGGAACGAGTGATTGAAGGTGCGCGTGCCGATGGCGGTGATCCGCAGTGGACGCTGGAGTTTGATATCGGACCGCTGCAGCGCGAATTCCCGCGCATGCATGAGTCACGCTCTATCGGTCGTGGCATGGAGTTTCTCAATAGACGATTGTCGAGTCAGTTGTTTCAGAATATCGCCAAGGGTGATCAGCGCGTGCTGGATTTTATTTCGGCGCATCGTATTCAGGGCCGTCAGCTCATGGTGAATGACCGTATTCGCACGGTAGGTGATTTGCGCAAGCACTTGCGTGATGCAGATGAATATCTCGCGCAGCAGAATGCCGATGCGCTGTGGGAAGATGTCGCGCATTCTATGCAGGGGATGGGGTTTGAGCCGGGCTGGGGGCGCACGGTTGCGCGCATGCGCGATACGATGTCGCTGCTCACCGATCTGCTGGAAGCGCCAGATCATGATCATCTCGAGCGCTTTCTCGGGCGCATTCCGATGATTCTGAATCTCGCCATTCTGACGCCGCATGGTTATTTCGCGCAGGCGAACGTGCTTGGCCTGCCTGATACCGGCGGTCAGGTGGTGTACATCCTCGATCAAGTGCGAGCGCTGGAGCATGAGATGCGCAGTCGGCTCTATGAGCAGGGGCTCGACGTTGAGCCGCAGATTCTAGTGGTGACGCGCCTCATTCCCGATGCGCGCGGCACGACTTGCGATCAGCGTCTGGAGCCGATCATCGGCACGCGCAACGCGCGCATCCTGCGCGTACCGTTTCGCAATCCCGATGGCGAAGTCGTGCCGCATTGGATATCACGCTTCGAAGTCTGGCCTTATCTTGAGCGCTTCACTATCGATGTCGAAACCGAAGTGCTCGCGGAGTTGACTGCGCGCCCTGACCTCATCATTGGCAACTATTCCGACGGCAATCTGGTAGCAACGCTGCTATCGCGACGTCTCGATGTCACGCAGTGCAATATTGCCCACGCTTTTGAGAAAACTAAATACCTGATGTCGGATCTCTATTGGCGCGAGAACGACGCGCAGTATCACTTCGCCTGTCAGTTCACCGCGGATCTCATCGCCATGAACGCGGCGGATTTCATCATTACCAGCACCTATCAGGAAATTGCCGGCGGCATTGACAGCGTCGGGCAGTACGAAAGCTATTCTTCCTATACGCTACCTGGTTTGTATCGCGTGGTTAACGGGATCGATATGTTCGATCCGAAGTTCAATATCGTTTCGCCCGGCGCGGATGCGGGGGTGTATTTTTCCCATGCCGACGATAAGCGTCGTCTGACGTCTCTGCATGATGAGATTGATGAGTTGATCTATGGCCGCGGCAAGCGCGATGACGCGCGCGGAATGCTTGATGATCGTGAGAAGCCGCTGCTCTTTTCCATGGCGAGACTTGATCGCATCAAAAATATTACCAGCCTGGTCGAATGGTATGGTGAGAACGAGCGCCTGCGCGACGCGGCCAATCTGCTCATCATTGCTGGTCATATCGATGTGAAAAAATCCGGCGATCGCGAAGAGCAGGCACAGATCGAGCTCATGCACAAGCTCATGGATCGTTATCGTCTCGATGGCGAAATGCGTTGGCTGGGTGTGCTGCTCGACAAGAATCTGGCAGGTGAACTCTATCGTGTCGTTGCCGATCAGCATGGCGCTTTTGTGCAGCCGGCGTTGTTCGAAGCTTTCGGCTTGACCGTGATTGAAGCGATGAGCTCAGGGTTGCCAACTTTTGCCACACGCTATGGTGGTCCGCTCGAAATCATTCAGCATGGCGCTTCGGGTTTTCATATCGATCCCAATCATGGCGCGCAAGCAGCAGAGATGATGGCGGATTTCATGGAGCGCTGCGCGCGTGAGTCTGATTACTGGCAGCGTATTTCGGCGCAGACCCTGGAACGGGTGTGCAGCCGTTACACCTGGGCGCTCTATGCTGAGCGCATGATGACGCTATCGCGCGTGTATGGATTCTGGAAATACGTGACCAACCTCGAGCGCAGTGGATCGCAGCGCTATCTGGAAATGTTCTACGCCTTGCAGTATCGCCATCTGGCAGAGCAGGTGAAGCGCCAATAAATTACTAGGCTGGCGAGCGGTTGATTCGCTGGCGGTGGTGTCATATCCTTGGCTGCTCGGATCTGTTCGCTACCCGCGCACGGATCCGAGCCCGCCGTACCGAGCGCCCTTAGCTCAGCTGGATAGAGCGTTGGATTCCGATTCCAAAGGTCAGAGGTTCGAATCCTCTAGGGCGCGCCACCTGGGTTCTTCGTTCCCTAACACTTTGAAAGATGAAGTGAGACCTCACCGCGCTGCGGTTGATGTGGCGCCCTCATGCCTGAATGCGCCGCGCTGTGTGAGTGCTTCGTCTGTCACGGAGAATGACTGTGAATGAGCTTGAGCTTGCAGTCTTGGTGCTCGTGCATCAACATGTCGATGACACACTCAGCCAGGTGCTGTCGGAGCTTGTCGATACGCGCTACTAGCATACCGATTCTCGTCTGGATGGCGACACCCGAGGGCCTGCTGCACTACGCCAACGACCGATGGTATGGCTACGCGGGATTGAATTCCAATAACGCGGATCATTGGCTGCTTACCGTGCTTCACCCCGAAGATCATGATGCGTTTATTCAGCGCTGGGCAGGCGCACTCAGCCGAATAGAAGACTTCGAGCTTGAAGCGCGTTGCCGGCACCATGATGGTGTGTATCGCTGGTTTCTGGTGAGCGTCTCCTCGCTGAAGGACGCCAACGGGAAAATCATTTTCTGGTTTGGTGTGAGCACAGATATCCAGGAGCGCAAGCAAGTTGAGCATGGCATACGCTTCCTCTCCGAGGCCTGCGCGGCGCTTTCGCAGATCAGTGATTATCAGAGTACGCTGAACTGTGTCGTCGCATTGGCGGTGCCGGATTTCGCCGATTGGTGCGCAATCGACGCCATCAACAATGGCCACGTGCAACGCCTCGCTGCCATGCACGTCGACCCGGCGCGCATACCGCTCATTTTAGAGCTGAGCCGGTGCTATCCACCACAGCGGAACACCTCATGTATCTGGCAGGCGGCGGATACCGTGCGATCGCAGATGAAGATTTATGACGAGGAAACGCTGGCACAATACGCACGAGACGAGGGCGAGCTCAAGTTGATGCGTGAGCAAAGCCTTGCCATCATGCTGCGGCTGGTGGGGCACGAGGTGCGTACAGTTTCTGATGGTCTGCAGGCGATTGAGCAGGCGGTAGCGTTTGCGCCTGAGATGATTCTGCTCGACATCGGCATGCCTGGTGTGGATGGCTACGAAGCTGCGCGCCGCATTCGCTCGCAGTATTGGGACAACCCGCTGATGCTGGTGGCGCTCACTGGCTGGGGGCAGGAAGAGGATAGGCGTCGTTCGGTAGTTGCCGGCTTCGATTATCATTTCACCAAACCGATCATCCCGCGGACCTTGAGCGCTTGGTTGCGCAGCTGCCACCGGCAGAGCCGCCGGTGGGGGATGTGCAACTTAACATCGATCTGTGAGTGCACTTTCTTTCCAAGAGCAACGATGCGCTGATGGCGCAGCTTGTTACTGCATGTGTGAGGCCAACGCGAACTGAAATCGGATAATGTATACTCCCCGGCCGACCGCCAGGTGTGTATATCGGGGTATGTACATATAGAGTCAGTCGCGGATCTTGCGCTCTGAAATATTGCTCGATAGCAGTTTGCGTTTAAGGAAGGTCTGAAAAACCTCCGTCATTGCGAGGGGCGTTAGCCCCGTGGCAATCCAGATGACTACATGGATTGCTTTAGGCTTCGCCTCGCAATGACGGAGGTTTTTCAGACCTTCCTTAAGGCTCTGTTCATATTCGATGAGTACCCTGCCAGGCATTCAGCTTGAGTGAGCTGAATGCCGGCCCGGTCCGGGTATTCGCCGCCGGCATGACAGGCACGGTGTATTCGATCTCCACGCCCATGATGACAAATAGGCTTCTACCGATCGCGATGCTGTTCGTGCTGCTGCTTGGCATGCGTGCCGGCGAGGCAGCCGATTATCGTGCCCTCGATGCCGAGGTGCGCGCCGTGCAGCGCGTGTTCGCTGCGGCGGGGGGGGCGGTGTCGTCTCAGACTGCGGTGCTCTTGTCTGTCGATCCGGCGCACATCAACGATGCCGAGGAAGTGCTGGCGCGCGCCGCGTCTTCGGGAAGCTTGCTGCCTGACTCTCGCGATGCCGAGCTTCTGTGGCTGGCGAAGCGCTGGATGGCGCGCGCCTATCTCAATGAAGCCGCGACGCTGCTTGCGCGTGTGCGTGGCAATGGCGATGTCGGATCCGAAAAAATACTGCTACAGGCCGAAATTCTCGCGCGCCAGGGGCGTCATGCGGACGCAGCTGCGCTGCTGCAATCCGCGCAGGCGCAGATGCCACAACCTTGGGCATCCTATGCGGCTTATAACCTCGCCGCCGCCTCGCTGAGCGCGGGACGTACGCAAGCTGCGCTTGAAACGCTCGATGCGCTCGGTCGTGGCACGGGCGGCGATGATGAGGTGCTCGCGTTGCGTGATCGCGCCAATATTACGCTCGGTTTCCAGCGTCTCGGCGCTGGCGATGGTGCCGCTGCCAAAGCTGCTTTCGATCGCGTGCGTTTCGATGGACCCTTCTCGGCCGAAGCGCTCTTCGGACTTGGCTGGAGCGAGTTTTCGCAGAATAATCTTTCGCGCGCACTGATTCCCTGGGCCGAACTCAACCAGCGCGGCGCGCTCGAGCCCGCGGTGCGTGAGGTACTGCTACTCGCGCCTTATGCGCGTTGGCAGCTTGGTGCTTATCGCGAGGCGGTCGAACAATATCGTACAGCCATCACGCGCTTTGACGCTGAGCTTGCGCTCCTTGATCGCACGCGCGCAGGGCTTGGCGGCGATGCCTTGCTCGATACCTTGAGCATTACGGCGCAAGGTGATGGTGCGCCGCGCCCGCCAGCGGGCTATGACAGTTTCTATTTGCGCGCGCTGATGAGTGCCGAGCCCTTCCGGGCCGGGCTCGACACGCTGCGCCATCTGCGCGAAATCGAAAGAGAGGCCGTATCGCTGCCAGGTGGTAGCGCGATTGCTACGCGCGCGAATGCGGCCGCCGCGGGATATCGCGAGTTATTGCGTGCCTATGCTGATGCTGATCTTGGTGCCGAGCGTGAGCGCAGCGTTTCCTATCGCGCCCGCGCGCACTTTGAGTTGGCGCGTCTGCTCGATGAGGTTTCCGCGCGCGAGAATCAGCAAGAGGGTGCGAAATGAAGCGCGCGCTGATTACCGCCTGCATTCCAGTTTTGCTTGCGGCATGTGCTTCTGCGCCGGCGCCGGTTCAGAGGCCCGCCACAGTGCGTACCATGAAAAGCCTCGATCAGCAGCCGACGGTGGTGCTGCGCGAGGTGGCGGCGAGTGATCGTCAGCTCGCGCTACGCAGTTATCTCGTTTATATCGACATCGCGGAAGGTAAGGCACGACGGATGTTTGCCATGCGCCGCGTTGCTGATCTGCGCCTGCTCATCGCTGAAGAAGCGCTGGCGAGTGGGGCTGGTGGTTATCGTGAAGGCTTTCACGCTGCGGTCGAGGATTATCGCCGCTTGCTGCGCGAGTATCCGGCTTATCCCGCAGCCGACGAAGTGCATTATCAGATTGCGCGCGCTTACGACAGCGTCAATGAGGATATGAAGTCCCTTGAAGCGCTGACGGTGCTGACGCAGGGCTTCCCGCAATCCCCGCGCTATCTTGAAGCGCAGTTCCGGCGCGGTGAGATTCTGTTCAAGAACCGTGATTATGCCGGCGCGGAACGCGCCTACAGCGAAGTGGCCGCTGCCGGGCAGGATGCGGGTTTTTACGAACAAGCGTTGTACAAGCGTGGCTGGGCGCGTTATCTGCAAGGACAGACGCAGACCGCGCTCGCGGATTTCATGGTCGTGCTTGAACGCAGCTTGATTTCAGGCACGGAACTGCGCACGCGTCTTTCCCCGGAGGCTTTGCCGCGTGCCCAGCGTGAACTCGTCGATGACACGCTGCGCGTCATCAGCTTGAGCTTCGCGCGAGAAGGCGGTCCGGTAGCAGCTTCAGCGTATTTCGCGCGCGCGGGCGCAACGCCTCTTGAGCCGCTGATCTATTCAAGTCTCGCTGAATACTATCTGAAGCGTAATCTGTACGCGGGCGCGGTCGAGTCGCTGCGCGCTTTCATCGAGCGCAATCCGCTGCATGAGCAGGCGCCGGTATTCCAGATGCGGATCGCGGAAATCTGGGAGCAAGCTGGTGAGCCGCAGCGCGCCGTTGCCGCGCGCGAGGAATTCACGCGCGTCTATGGCAAAGACAGCGCTTACTGGAAGCAGCGTGATATTGCGCGTATGCCGCTCGTTTCCCAGCGTCTGCGCGAGGAGCTGATGACCATGGCGCAGCGCGCGCACGCCGCCGCGCAGGCCAGTCATAATGAACGGGACTACGTCGAGGCTGCGCGCTCGTATCGCGACTATCTCGCTTTCTTCCCCGACGATGATCGCGCTCCGGAGCTAGCATTCCTGCTCGGTGAGTTGCTGTTCGAGCAGGGGCGCTATGGCGAAGCGATCGAATATTACGAGCAGAGCGCCTACCGCTATTCGCCGCATGCGCGTGCGGCGGAAGCCGGTTATGCCGCGCTTCTGTCTTATCAGCGTTACCTCGATCAGCTTGGTACCGCGCCGAGCACAGAGGCTGAGCGTCAGGCGGTGCGCGCCCGTTCCATCGAGGCTTCGACGCGTTTCGTCAGCCAGTTTCCCCGTCATCCACAAGTGGCGACCGTGCTTACCCGCACGGCGGAACAGTTGCTGGCGGCAGGGCAATATTCGCGTGCACTCACGCTCGCGCAGCGCATTACCAACGGGATGGTGCAGGCTGGGCCAGAGCTGCGCCGCGCTGCGTTCATCGTCATCGCTGATGTCTATTTCGAACGCAAAGAGTATGCGCAGGCTGAGGCGGCGTATACCGAGGCGCTCGCGATGCCTGCGGCGGGCGCGCCGGCACGCACTGGTGAATCGATCAATGAGCGTCTCGCCGCGTCGATCTACCATCAGGGCGAACAAGCACGCGCTGCTGGCGATAAGGTTGTGGCGCGTGAGCAGTTCCTGCGCGCTGCCGCAGTGTTGCCTGGCAGCGCTATCGCGCAGACCGCGCACTACGATGCCATTGCCATAACGCTTGCTCAGGGCGAGACGGCAGCGGCGATAACGATGATGGAGAATTTCCGGCATAACTATCCGCAGAGTCGCTGGCATAGCGCAATTACCGGTGAGCTGGCGCTCGCCTATCTTGCAGCGGGAGATTTGATGCACGCGGCTGAAGAGTTTGGCCGCGTCTCTGCGGAGCACGCGAAAGATGATCCCGCGCAGGCACGCGAAGCGCTGTGGCGTTCGGCGGAGCTTTATCAGCAGGCGGGTGACAAAGCGCGTGCGGCGCTTGCCTGGCAGCGTTACATCGTCGCTTTCCCAGAACCCGTCGATCGCGCCATCGAAGCGCGTCTACGCATCGCTGAGGCTTTTCAATCCTCGGGCAATGCCGATGCGCAGCAGCGCTGGCTGGGTGAGATCGTTGCCGCCTTCGATAAGGCGGGCGCCGCTGGTGGTGACTTCGGGCGGCAAGCGGCGGCGCAGGCCGCGCTTGAGCTTGCCAAACCGCTCGGGGAAAAATATCAGAGCATGCGTCTCGTCATTCCGCTCGACCGCAGTCTGCGCGAGAAACGTCAGGCGATGGATGCGGCGCTAGAGGCTTACGGTCGTGCCGCGGGCTATGGCGTGGCGCAAATCACTACCGCGGCAACATTCCAGATCGGCGAGATCTATCACGGCTTCGGTCGCGCGCTACTCGATTCCGAGCGTCCCGCGGATCTGAACGCGGAGGAGCTGGAGGAATACAATGTGCTGCTCGAAGAGCAGGCTTCTCCTTTCGAAGAGCAGGCGATCGAAGTGCATGAGGTGAATTTTCATCGCATTGCTCAGGGCATTTACGATGACTGGGTGCGCGCCAGTCTGGATCAGCTCGCTGAGTTGATGCCGGTGCGCTACGGCAAGCGCGAGAAAAAGGTGGAGATCATTGAAACACTGCAATGAGCTTCGTTGGCTAGCGCTCTGCCTGCTGCTGGCGGGTTGTGCGGGCGCGCCTCCTGTGCCCACGTCCGTTCCAGCTGCGCAGCCATCATCAAGCGAATCGATTGAGGCTCCTGCGACGCGGGCCTCTGAGGCCGCGCAGACGCACTTTGCGGTGGCACTCGATTTTATGCGCCGCGAGCGTTACGAGGACGCCGCCATCGCGCTAGAGGCGATGACGCGCAGTTATCCTGAGCTGATTACGCCCTATCTCAATCTCGCCATCGCGTTTGAGCGCAGTGGTCATGCGGATAAAGCCGAACAAACACTACGCGCTGCGTTGGTGCAGCATCCACGCAGCGCGCTTGCCTACAATCATCTCGGTCTGCTCTATCGTCAAGGCGGACGCTTCTCGCAGGCGCGCGAAGCCTATGAGCAGGCGCTGAAGATCGATCCCGATTACACCGACGCGCATTTCAATCTTGCGATACTGTACGATCTCTATCTGCAACAGCCGAGCTCAGCGTTCTTGCACTATGAATACTATCGCCATGCCGGTGGTAATGATCCGATGGTAGAACGCTGGCTGGCCGATCTGCGCCAACGTATGTCTCAGCCGGCAGCAGGAGCGAAACCGTGAGTGTCAGGCGAGCGCGATGGTTACCGGCGGCGTTGACGCTTTTGTTGATAGGTACGGTACAAGCTCAAAACCAAACAAGTGGCGGCGCTTTCGTGCCACCACCACCCGATAATGAGCAGGCTCTGCCCAAGGCGCTTTACATCGTGCCGTGGAAGGATGCGGATATCGGTGGACCGCTGCCTACGCCGCGCGTGAATGTCGATGCCGTACTCACGCCGCTGAGTCGCGATACGTTTCGTCAGATGTATCTCGGGCGGCTGCAATTTCAGTCTGGCGCCAGTGGCGCCGTTTCCGGGGAGAAGTGATGGGAACTTATGACACGATGGTACGCTTTTTTCAGGATGGCGGCGCATTCATGTATCCGATTGCCGCAGTGCTCGCGCTCGGGATCGCCATCAGCATTGAACGCTTCATCTACCTCGGCGGCGTGCGCCGCGCCGACCGTCACGACTTGCAAGAAGTGATGGATAGGGTGAAGCGTCGCGATTATGCCGGTGCGCTTGAATTCGCCCGTGGCTCAAAAGCTGCCATCGGCCGCATCCTTGGCTATGGCCTCGAGCGCGCGCAGTCGAGCTCGCAACGCGAAGATATCGAGACAGCGATGGAAGAAGGTTTGATCGAAGTGCTGCCGCATCTCGAAAAGCGCACGCACTATCTTGCCATCTTTTCCAACGTTGCAACGTTGCTTGGCCTGCTCGGTACCATCATCGGCTTGATTCAGGCTTTCACCGCGGTGTCCGCGGCTAATCCGGCGGAGAAAGCGGACATGCTGTCGGCGAGTATCTCGGTGGCGATGAACACCACGGCGTTTGGTTTGATCTCGGCGATTCCTTTACTCCTCGCGCATGCGGTGCTGCAAACCAAGACCAATGAGATGATCGATGGCTTGGAAATGGCTTCGGTGAAATTTCTCAATGCCATCACCGCCGCATCCACGCGCGTCGGTGCGGGGACGAGCGCTCGATGATGAAGGCGCGCCGCTGGCGCCGCCGTCGGCAACATGGCGAGCCCGAGCTCAACATGATTGCCTTCCTCAATCTGATGATCATTCTGACGCCGTTTCTGCTGGTGACAGCGGTGTTTTCACGCGTTGCGATTCTTGAGTTGGTGCTGCCTGGTCGGGGCGCTGGAGAAGTGAGTGCGCAAGAACCGCTGCGCTTGGAGGT